>SLAN01000174.1 GCA_007126865.1 Spirochaetales bacterium
AGGAAACGTTGACCAACGAGAAGTTCGCCGTCGAGCTGATGGAACGCTACGAGATCGCCGGGCTCGTTCCGCGCAAACACATGGTGTGCGTTACGAGCGAGTCGAGCCCGCTCGCGCGCTCCTCCGACTATCTCGATGCGTTCTTCATCGACGACTACATCGGCGGGCGCTACTCGGCGACGAGCCCGGTCGGTGGGGTGGTGCTCAGCCTCGCCTTCGGCCCGGAGATCTTCGAGGAGATGCTCTCCGGTGCGCACGAGGCCGATTCGGCGGCCACCCGCCCCTTCGCCGAGAACGCGGCGATGATCGACGCGGCGATCGGCGTCTACGAGCGCAACGTCCTCGGTTATCCGACAACCGCGGTGTTGCCGTATTCGAACGCACTCCAGCGCTTCCCCGCGCATCTTCAGCAGCTCGATATGGAAAGCAACGGCAAGCGGGTAAACCGGCGCGGCGAGCCGGTGGCCTACCCGACCGGGCCGGTCGTCTTCGGCGAGCCGGGCACGAACGGGCAGCACAGCTTCTATCAGCTCCTGCACCAGGGAACCGATGTTGTGCCGCTGCAGTTCATAGGCTTCCGCGAGTGCCAGCGGGAAGAGGATATCGAGGTCGATGGGTCTACGAATCAGACGAAGCTCAACGCGAACCTCGCCGCCCAGATCGGTGCGTTCGCACTCGGCCAGGAGAACAGCGACGCAAACAGGCACTTCCCCGGCAACCGCCCCTCGAGCCTGATCTACGGCGAATCGCTCACGCCGCGAGCGCTCGGCGCCCTGCTCGCCCACTTCGAGAACAAGGTGATGTTTCAGGGCTTCCTGTGGAATATCAACAGTTTCGATCAGGAAGGGGTGCAGCTCGGGAAGGTGCTGACGAAGAGCATCCTCGGCGGTGAGGAGCTGCATCCGGCTCTCCTGTCGTACGCGCAGCTGCTCGGCGTGCGCGAGGAGTGAGCCGGGGCGCTATTCTTCGGGGCGCCCGCGCTCGGCGGCCCGGGGCGGTAACAGCTGTTCTTTCAGGCTCGCCGCCGCGTCGGCGAACGCACGAGAGGCTTCCCGGTAGCGAAAGCCGGTGATTACGCCGAGCCCGCTGAACAGGCAATCGTGTACCGCGTTGCTGAGCAGGGTCAGATACGCACGGCGCTCCACCCCGCCGTTTCGGCGAATCAGGAGCTCGCCGGCGCCGACCGCGCGGGCGAGCGCGGAGATCTGCCGGGTGACGAGAGGGAAGAGGGTCCGAATCAGCTCCACGTACGCCTTGCGATACGTTTCATTCCCATCTACCAGATAGCGAATCTGTGTGCGTCGATCGCGTTCGGTGCGGTTGCCGTTTTTGCGTTTCGGTATGACCGACCGCACTCTTCCGAGAACCGAATCGTTGCGGATCAGCTTGAAGTACGCAAGATAGAAGAGTAGTATCTTGGCGTTTCGTCGGATCTCGGTGTCCGGTTCTTCGGACAGCGTCACGAGGAGACTTCTGACCGCATCATCGGCCAGGCGTGCTGCGTGGTCTACCGCCCCATGCGGTTGCCCGGCGAACATACGCGCCCGCTCGCCGGCCCTGGCAGCGGCATCTTCACACCGGCGGCGAGCTCGTACAGCATCCTGCCACAACGCGTCACCGCGCACCGCGTCGATCGCCTCTGCAAGCACCCCGCGCCTCTCGTCACCGAGTAACGAGAGCGAACGGTCGCGGCGCATGATAGATGCCAGCGAGGAGACGCGGGCGCCGACCTCGGCTCCAAGCGTATCGACGGCGAGAAGCTCGACCTCGCTGACGAGCTCGTCCACCGCTTCGTCGGGAGCGTGTGCCCGGTCGAGAACATCGACGGTGAAGCCGCGAAGCGCCGGTTTGACCCCCCGCTCGGTAAGCAGCGTCCGCGCACGATCGGAAGCAATCTGCCGGCACAGCTGAAGCATGGTGCGCAGCGCGATAGCCAGCGGATCGGGTGCGCCGGAGCGCAACATGTTCAGTGCCGGGTCTTCGGGAACGAAAGCGAGATCCGAGACGAGTGAGTGCAGCTCACCATCGATCTTCTGCTCTTCGGGACTGTTCCTGTTGTAGTTTCGCAGCACCGCCTTCGGATTGAATCCGTCAGGCCCACCGCGCGAGTATCGATTATGCCAGAGGTATATGGGACGCTTGGCTCTCGTCTCGAAGAAGGCCCGGCACCATCCCCCGGCGGACATGTGTGCTGTCGGCTCCGGGTTGGTTACCAGCACGATCGTGTCGGCGAGGTCGGCGAACGCGAGATTGGTATCCTCCTCGGTTCCGGCCGGCAGATCGAAGAGAAGAACGTCGTACGTCTCGCAGAGCTCGTCACGGTACTTCTCGGCAACCAGACGCCGCACGATCTGCGACTGTCCGGCGCTGAGCTTCACCTCCGGAAAGAGGATATCGAGCCGGTCGAACGGTCGTTCGGTGTAGTCGGACAGCGGCCGGCTCTCGTCGACATCCTCGGCGTCGAGCGCCGCTTCGGCCATCGAAATATCGAGATACGCCGCGACATCTGCAAGCGGATCGAGATCGAGGAGTCCGGTTCGGTACCCCTCGCCCGCGAAGTACAGCGCGAGATTCACGGCAGTCGCCGTCTTTCCTACACCACCCTTTCCGGATGTTACGGCGATAGAGCGTCTGCGAAGCGCAGCCTCGGCCGGGCCGGGGCCGTTCACATCAACCTGTGTATCCCTCGTTGCAGATTCCACGGAAAGCAAGGATAGCATGGTCGGCCGGGCTCTGCTATAGTTTCTTCCATGACCGCTCGCAGTGTAATGTGTCTCCACGGATACGGCGTACGGGGCTTCTTTTGGGACCCGGTCAGGACGCAGTTGGAAGATGCATTCCCGGAGGTAGTTACCCCCGATCTCAGAATGACCGATCTGGAATCGCTCATCGATTCGACAAAGGCGATGGTTTCCTCGAAATCGAAGCTCGATCGACGGCCGGTACATCTGATCGGACACAGCCTCGGCGGCATTATCGCTGCAATCTGCGCTCGCGACCTCGGTCCGTCGGTGGTGAGCAAGGTGGTCGCTATCGCATCTCCGTACGGCGAGCGTCGAGAGCTTCCGGGTCGATTGGTACGGTTTCTTCTTCGCCATCGTCTGATTCCCCAGTTCCTCGCCCGCCCTCGGTTCTTCAGCGCGAAGACACCGCCGGAGCGCCAGAGGGAGCTATTCGATCGCTCGGTACCGGAAAGTAAGCAATTGCAGCGACAGCTTCTGCAGCCGGTCTGGTTCCATACAGAGATGTTCGATTCTCCGCTTGCTCAACCGAGTCTCTCTGTTTACAGCGCGCGCGACCGGATCGTGAGTTCCGCCGAGGCTCGTGCATTCGGCGAGGCGCTCGGCTCCGAGCTTCTCGAGCTCGGTCAGAATGAGAATGTGGGCCACGACGATTTTGTGTGGGCTCCGGCGGTTGCCGGACGGTTGATGCATAAGATCGTCGCCTTTCTCAAGGAGTAGAACGTCGGTACCGCGTACCGAGGATTTAAGTCGTGTTGGAGAGGACGAAAAACAGCGAGCGTCTGACATACGGCACCAGGCTGAACAGACTGACGGTGAATGCCCGCATACGCGCCTATTTCTTCACCGTCGGCGCTCTATCGGCCCTGGCGGCGATCGTGCTGGTCGTGACGCCGGCGGCAGCCGGACGGTTGTTTCCGGTGTTCGCCGAGGAGGTCGTCGCGGCGTGGATGGCTGCGGCGATACTCGTATCGGTAGCTGCCTCGAGCGCGATAGCCGCCACCGGGGCTCCCAACAGCATTGCCGCTGCGCTTACCGGCCGGATGGTAGGCCAGGCGGGTGTGCTGCTCGCGATCGCGGCGGCAGCGGTGCAGCAGCGCATCGACCTGCCGACGGCGGGGTGGATCGCATTCGCCCTCCTGTTCGTCGATCTGGCCATCGCGTTCAGAATAAGAGTGATTATCGGCCGGCTGCCGCAGTAGCGGGCACGGTAACGGTTCAGCCGGGCGACGGCACTGGTGCGGTCGGCACCGGCGGAGCCGGCCCTCGGGGCAGGCGAAGGCGGGCCGAAGGGCGGTTCAGCCGACCGCCTCCCGCTCTCGTGCGATCTGACGGTTGAGCCACCGCTGCAGGTCGGTGAACACCTTCTTGCGAATCCGTTCGTGGATCAGCTCATGGCGCGCGCCCTCGTATACGATCGAGCGCACATCATCGACACCGGCACGATTCAACAGCTCCTTCACCTGCGCCGCTCCTCTTCCGTACTTTCCCACCGGGTCGTCGGCGCCGCTGAGAAGAAGCACGGGTCGGTTCGCAAGGCGACCGGTGAGTCGCTTGAACGAGCTGACGCGAAGCAGCAGGGTGGCAAGATCGCGGAAGAAGGCGGTACACGGAACGAAGCCGCACGCAGGGTCGGCGACGTACGCATCAACCTCCTCTCGATCGCTGCTCAGCCAGTCGAAATCGGTTCGCCGGGCTTCGATACGCCGGTTGTTCGAGCCGATAGTCAACGAAAGCAGCCGGGGACTGCGCTTCGACGGGCCGCGCAGTGCTACGGCGATCGTCGCGAGTATGCGCCCTGCCCGCCCCTTCAGCCCCGGATGCGGTGCGGTACCGGAGAGAACAAACCCCGCAAATCGCTCGCCCTCGTCGATCATACATGCACGGGCGACGAGAC
>SLAN01000069.1 GCA_007126865.1 Spirochaetales bacterium
GCGGCGAGGTTGTAGATCTCATCGGGCTGGATCTGCCGGATCAGGCGGCCGAGCTGGGACCCATCGGTGAGGTCGGCGTGGTGCAGGGTGAGGCGTACGTCCGCCTCGTGGGGGTCCTGGTAGATGTGGTCGATGCGCTCGGTGTTGAACGACGAAGCCCGGCGGATCGTGCCATGGACCTCGTAGCCCTTCTCGAGCAGCAGCTCCGCCAGGTAGGACCCGTCCTGGCCCGTGGTCCCGGTGATGAGGGCCGTACGTCCCGCTGTGTCTGCCATCCTGGTCCCTTCCCCGTCGACGCCGCTGGAGGTCCACTGTCGCGCCGGTAGGCTAGCGACGATGCGCTCAAGGTCGTTGGCGAGCGTCTCGATGCACGAGGGGACTGCCGCGGAGTGCGCTCCGCGGTGAACAACGAGAGAGAAGGCGATGAAGCAGGGCTTCGAGCTGACCGCCGAGCGCTCCGTGGAGCGTTGGGCGGAAGGCCCCTCGATCACCACATCGATCTGGCGTTACAAGTGGATGGTGCTGGCCTCCGCCGTCGCCGTCGGTCTCGCCGGCTTCCTGCTCTCCTCACTGCAGTCAGAGGAATACGAGGCTTCGACTCGTCTCTCCCTGACCAGCCCAGGCACCACTGAGGTGTTCGACCGCCGGGGCGCCGTCCCCCTCGAGCGCTACCTCCCCCAACAGGCCCAACGCGCGACGTCGGCCGAGGTCCTGACAGCTGCCGCCGAGCTGCTCGACGACGGCACGTCGCCGAGGACGCTCGCTACGCAGGTGACGGTCGACACGGACCAACAGCTCGTGACGATGACGATCCGCGCCAGAGACAGCTCCCCCGAGCGGGCCGCCGACATCGCCAACGCCGTTGCTTCGGCGTACCAGGCATCGGTGCGCGAGGCAGGCTTCGAACGTGTGAACCGTGCCGTCCGGGAACTCGAACAGACGGGCGAGGAGATCGAAACGCAGATCCAGGAGCTCTCGGAGCAGACCAACGCCGAAGGCGAGCTGCCACCGGGCGTCGCTGGACAGATCGGGATACTGACTCAGCGGCGCGTCGAGATCGACGCGCTCGTCCAGCAACTGCTCGTCGACGCAAGGGTGTTCGGCGCGGGCGTCGACTTCGTGGAGGAGGCTGAACCCCCTATCGCCCCCGTCGCGCCCAGGCCCCGGCGTACCGCGGCGGCCGCGGCATTCCTCGCCATCGTCTTCGCATCAGCCGTCGCGTACTGGCTGGCTGGACGCCGAAAGCCCGTCGTGTCGCGGGACGACCCCGCGCAGGTACTCGGCGTCCCGCTGCTCGGCATCGTCCCTACCTACAGCATCCCGGACTTCGGGACGTTGGCGCAGCGGACATCTCTCGAACCGAAGACCGCCGAGGCCTACCGGTTCGTCCACTCCTCGCTCGCCGCGATCCTGCGCGAGACCGATGGCTCGTCCGTCATGGTCACTAGCGCCAGCCCTGGCCAGGGCAAGACCGAGACCGCGCTGCAGATCGCGGCGACCGCACGACGGCGAGGCCAGCGCGCTCTGCTCATAGATGCCGATCTCCGCATGCACGGACTCAGTTCCTTCCTTCGCGCCGACCGCATCCCGGGACTCATCGACCTCGCTGAGGTCGGCGGCGAGAGCGAGGCGCACCTGTTCGTGATGCCGTACGAGCTCGACAGTTCGACGCACCTCGATGTTCTCACCGCCGGACGCACGTCCGACCACCAGGACGAGCCCCTGAGTGAGGCCTGGTTCGGTCATGCTTTCGGCAAGGTGACGGAGGGATACGACATCTGTGTCGTCGACAGCCCCCCGCTCCTCGCCGTTGCCGACACGGCAACCATCGCCGGCTTCACGGACGCCATCGTGTTGGTCGTTCGTGAAGGCTCGGACCTCGATGAACTGCAGCGCGTCCAGAACCGACTTCGCTTCGTCCGACAACGTCTCGTTGGCTACGTCTACATCTCACCGACAGCCCTCGATGACACCAGCTACGGCTACGGCCTGGGCCAGAAGCGAGTCTTCCCTTTGACCGACGGGGCGAGCAAGAAGGTGGTGAACGGCGGCCAGACGTCCAGGGATCCCAGCCAGCCGGGTGAGGAGTCGGATGTGTACAAGCGATGGTTCGGCGCGCAAGACCCGTCGTCAACACCGCCCAAAGGCCCGGCGAAGCGACCGTGAGCCGTAGCCCGGAGCAACCCGAACGGCGAGGACCGCCAGACCGCCCCGAGGTCGCCATCCTCGGCACCCCGATCTCCCAGGTCTCCTACTCGGAGGTCCTCCATCTCATCGAGGAGCCGGCAGGGGAGCGCGGACGCGTTCTCGCCTTCTGCAACGTGCATTCGGTGATGACCGCACGCAAGGACCCCGAGGTTCATCAGGCGCTGATCGACGCAGACATCGCAACCCCGGACGGGATGCCACTGGTATGGGTACTGCGGCGGAGAGGCAACCCGGATCAGACCCGCGTCTACGGTCCGGACTTCATGGAGATGGCTCTCGCACACGGGGTGTCGCACGGTTGGCGCCACTTCCTCTTCGGAGCCACGGAAGACACACTCGACCGGTTGGTCACTCAGGCCCAGAGGATCGCTCCTGAGGTGGCGATCGTGGACCGCGTGGCTCCGCCCTTCCGCGCGTTGACGGTCGCGGAGGAAGACGACGTCGTGCGACGCATCCGCTCCTCCGAAGCCAACCTCGTCTGGGTCGGGCTGGGTATGCCCAAGCAGGAACTGTGGATGCAGGGCATCCGCGAGCGCCTCCCAGGAGTGACGCTGCTCGGCGTCGGGGCCGCCTTCGACCTCATCAGCGGCACCGTCCCGCAGGCCCCCGATTGGCTCCAGGAACGGGGGCTTGAATGGGCGTACCGCTTGTGGCGTGAACCTCGACGATTGTGGCGGCGATACCTCTACAACAACCCGGCGTTCGCGATCCTCGCCGCAGCTGAGACGCTCAAGCACTCGGCGGCGCAGCATCGCCGAGATGCCGTGTCAGGAACGCGTGGATGACGTCCGTTTCCGTCGCCCCAACCCTCGGTTGAGGCGACGGTTGTCACCGACTCGAGCGATGCTCGTCTATCGTCCGGCTCAAGAAGTCGTCCCGAGCGTTCGATACCTACACGATGCCAAAATCGCTTCGCCCGAAGATCCGATCGATCAACGTGCCATGAGCCCACGGGGGTCCCGAGATGTCGTCCACGCCGAGCATCCGTTCCAGCCGAACCGCAACGTCGCTTCGGCTGCTCATGACCTTGCTCATCGTTTCGCTTCTTCTCCCCGCCGTTCCTGTGCTAGCGGAGCCGGGTCCTGGTCCTGAGGTGGGTCCTGGGGATGCGGACTACGTGTTCACGTTCGCTGATGACACGGTCGGTGAGCAGCCTGACTACATCTCGTTGCCGTGGCAGCAGACCGATGTCAGCGTGGTCGACAGCGACTGGGCCTTGGATGGCAGGGCGTTGCAGATCGCCCCGTACGGGACCACCAACGCGTTCTTCGCCGCGGTGTTCGACGACGTGCCGGCAGCGGCCAACGTCGAGATGCTGCTGCGCTTCCGGGACACCGACGCCTCCAGCGATCTGCACTGGATGACCGGAGCGGGCGCCCGCATCGACGGCACGGCCGGCAGCGAGACCGCCGTACTGACCCAGTCCCGCGGCGGGACCAACGGGCTGATCCTGGCCCGGCTCAACAACGGGGCGTTCAGTGGTGGGTTCACGGAGTTCCCGGTGGCCAAGGACAACTACCTCCGCACCCGCTGGGAGGACGGGGTGGTCTCGGCCAAGATGTGGGCCGGCACCCTCGTGGACGAACCCGAAGCCTGGTCGGTCGCCGGCCACACCTTGAACAACCCGACCCTGAACGCTGGTGCGATCGGCATCACCCGCTTCTTCTCCCAGCACACCACCGAGGTCGACTACCTCACCATCGACATCCTCCCCGACCCCGACCCCGACCCGGGTCCTGGTCCTGAGGTGGGTGCTGGGGATGCGGACTTCGTGTTCACCTTCGCTGATGACACGGTCGGTGAGCAGCCGGGCTACATCTCGTTGCCGTGGCAGCAGACCGATGTCAGCGTGGTCGAGAGCGACTGGGCCCTGGATGGCAAGGCGTTGCAGATCGCCCCCTACGGGACCACCAACGCGTTCTTCGCCGCGGTGTTCGACGATGTCCCAGACGCGGCCAACGTCGAGGTGCTGATGCGGTTCCAGGACACCGGGACATCCAGCAACGTGCACTGGATGACCGGAGCGGGAGCCCGGATCGACGGCGCACTCGAGTCGGAGACTGCCGTGCTCACCCAGTCCCGCGGCGGGACCGACGGGTTGATCCTGGCCCGGATCAACAACGGGGCGTTCACTGGTGGGTTCACCGGGTTCCCCGTGGCCAAGGACAACTATCTCCGCACCCGCTGGGAGGGCGGGGTGGTCTCGGCCAAGATGTGGGCCGGGACCCTCGCCGACGAACCCGAAGCATGGTCGGTCGCCGGCCACACCCTCGACAACCCGACCCTGACCGCCGGTGCGGTCGGCATCACCCGCTTCTTCTCCCAGCACACCACCGAGGTCGACTACCTCACCATCGACATCCTCCCCGACCCCGACCC
>SLAN01000129.1 GCA_007126865.1 Spirochaetales bacterium
AAGGAGTTTCCGTCGAGCGAGGACGCCCGCGACCGCCACGGCGCCTGCCCGACCAACTGCACCCGCTGCATCGACATCTGCCCGACCGGCGCCCTCTACGCGCCGCACCGCATCGACGCCTCCAAGTGCATCAGCTACCTGACCATCGAGCACAAGGGCGAGATCCCGGTGGAGCTGCGCCCGAAAATGGGGAACTGGCTCTTCGGCTGCGACCTCTGCCAGGAGGTGTGTCCG
Organism: Spirochaetales bacterium; assembly: GCA_007126865.1. Lineage (GTDB taxonomy): Bacteria > Spirochaetota > Spirochaetia > DSM-27196 > SKKC01 > SLAN01. Next base: position 235 of record SLAN01000129.1, read on the forward strand.
TTGAACGTCCGCGCCCAGCAAACCGGCGTCAGCGATTTCCTCACGGTGAAAGCCGGAGAATCGCTCGAGCTGCGGGAGGTTCTGGAAATAGAGGATGATGATGAGTACACGCGGCGCTTCGCCGGCTCGCCGCTGATGCGCGCAAAGCGTCGCGGACTGCTGCGTAACGCCTGTATCGCCGCCGCGAATACCGGCGCCCGCGAGATCCTTCCGCTGCTGCGCCGTCGCGCCGCCGACAGCGACCCGATTATCGCTTCACACGCGCAGTGGGCGGTCGAGCAGCTCGAAGGTGGAGGCGGCCGGGCCGCCGAGGTTTGAGCGCCGGCGCTGCTACCCGACCCTACTCCCCCGACCCCGCCGCGTCGAGCGACGCGAGCACCTTCCGCGGCACCGACCACTCGAGCCACGTCGCCAGCAGCTCGCGCTGAAACGCCTCCGGATACGGCACGTCGGCCGGACACTCCTCCTGCAGCCGCGATCGCAAGCGCGACATGCACATCCCGGCACTCACGGTGATATTGAAGCTCTCGACGAAGCCGTACATCGGAATGCGTAAGGTATCGTCGGAAAGCTCGCGCGCCCGCTCGCTCACCCCGCTTTTCTCGTGGCCGAAAACAATCGCCACCGGCCGGTCGAGCGGCAGCGAATCGGGCGTATGGCCGCTCCTGTGCGGACTCGTCGCTACCACGCGATAGCCGCGCTCGTGCAGCGCGGCGATACATCGCTCGGTGTTCTTCCGGTCGGGTTCCCGCCACCGCCGCATATCGAGCCACTTCGCCGCGCCCTGCGTCACGCCGGGGCTCAGCTGAAAGCGGTGGTCGTTCTCTACGATATGCATCTCGTGAATCCCGAGTCCCTCGCACGTGCGCGTGACCGCGGTGGCATTGAACGCATTGCACACATCCTCGAGAACAAGCGTAATCCGCCCGGTCCGCGCGGCGGCGACCTCCCGCAACCGCTCGAGCCGCCGCTCGGTCACGAATCGGGAGAGAAGCTCGATACGCCGTTCTGTCTCATTGGATTCGGTGCTGTTCATCTGCGTGCGAAGATGCTACCGTTCGAGGCTGATCGTGGCAATCGACGCGCTCTCGCCGATCGCGATAGACGAGCTGCACGCCCCGCGCGAGTTCATGCAGTCACCGCTGTGGGCGGAGACCAAGCGCCGCCTCGGCGACCGGCCTTACGCCTTCTCCGCGTCGATCGGCGGCAACCACACGACGCTGCTCGCGCTCGATCAGCAGCCCGACGATACCGCCGGCGTCTGCTACGTGCCGCACGGCCCGGACCTCTCCACGCCCCTCAATGACTATGCCGCCGCAATGTTCGATCTCGCCTGGGCCATGCAGCCGCATCTCCCACGCCACATCGCATGCATCCGGTTCGACCCACCGTGGCCGAGTCTCTATTGGGAAGATGATGATGAGTACCGAGGTAAACCGGCGGCCCATCTCCAGGAGATTCGCATGAACTTCGGACGACCGTCAGGCCCGGTACGCAAGGCGCCGACCGACGTACAGCCGGTCGATTCGCTGACCCTCGATCTGTCGCCGTCAGAAGAGCGGCTCCTCGCATCGATGAAGCCGAAGACGCGATACAATATCCGCCTCGCGAGCCGGCACGGGGTTCGGGTCGAGCGATACGCGCCCGGCGATCGCGGTCTCGAACGCGCGCTCGGGGAGTGGAACCGGCTCGCCGAAGAGACCGAATCGCGGCACGCGCTCGCCGCCACCGACCCAATCCATATCCGCGCACTTTTCGAGGCGGCAGCCGATCTTTGCGGTGCCGCTGCCGCAGGGGCGACCGTGAACCTGTCGGTCGCCCGAGCCACCGGCACGCCCTTCGCCGGCACGGCTCTCGCTGCCGCGGTCATCGCGCGGAGCGCCGAGCGTGCGTTCTATCTCTACGGCGCCTCTTCCGGCGAGGAGCGGCAACTCATGGCGCCGTACGCGCTTCAGTGGGACGCGATCCGGGCGGCGAAGTCGGCCGGCTGCCGCGAGTACGATTTCTGCGGAATTCCGCCGGCGCACGACCCGGGCCATCCGCTCCACGGCTTGTATCGCTTCAAGCGCGGTTTCGGCGGCCGGGAGGTGCACCTGTGCGGGTGCTGGGATGTGCCGCTCGACGAGGAGGCGTACGAGGTACTCCGGGCCCGCGAGTCGGCCGGCCCGAGCTTTCACGGATAGCGCACGGGCCCGGGCGTCGGCGACGGTATGCCCGCGGCGCGCCGCTCCGGCCGGCCCGAGCTTTCACGGATAGCGTGCGGCCCCGGGCGTCGGCGACGGTATGCCAGCGGCGCGCCGCCGACAGCCTCCTACCCGCGCCACAACGGTCGGGGGTAGGTTCCGTTGTCGGCGAGCTCGCGAAGCGCGGCGACGACCGAGTCGCGGTCCTCGCGATACGTGACACCGAACCACTGCCCGCTGCTCGGAAGAACAGACATCCGCGCCTCACCGCGCGCGATGAGCTCGTCGACGACCGTCGGTATGTAATACTCGGCCTTCGGGTTGCCGGCGTTTCGCCGGAGGAACTCGGCGAACCCGCGCTCGATGGCGGGGAAAAACGTCGGTGTGAAGCCGAACATATTCATGCTGACCGTCGTGTCGGGAGCGAGCGACACGCGTGAATCGTCCTCCAATTCGCTCACGATCTCAGAGCCGTCGCGAAATATCTGTTTGTGCTCCACGATCCGTGTCAGGGCGCCCGCCTCGTCGGTCTCGCACACGGCGCGCGAGACGCTACCGTTCGGCGAAAGCGTACGGTCGACGCGGAAGCCGACCATCGCATACTCGTGCTCGTCGACGCTCCGATCGGCGAGCCACGAGCCGAGAATCGTATACGCCTCGCGTCCGTAGAAGTCGTCGGCGTTAATCGCGGCGAACGGCTCGGCTACGGCGTCGCGAGCGGCCCACACCGCGTGAGCCGTGCCCCACGGCTTACTGCGACTGCCGAAATCGATTCCGGAACGGGGCAGATCATCCATCTCCTGAAAAACATAGCCTACCTCGACATGCTTCTCGAACCGCGATCCGACGAAGCGCCGGAAATCGTCCTCGATATCCCTGCGGATTACGAATATGACCTTGCCGAATCCGGCCTGAAGCGCGTCGTAAACCGAGTAATCGAGAATCGCCTCGCCGTCCGGCCCGACGCCGTCGATCTGTTTTATGCCGCCGTAGCGGCTTCCCATTCCCGCTGCGAGAACTACCAGTGTCGGTCTCATGTCCCCGATATACAACACATCAATCACTTGAATCCAGCCGACGGCATGGTTAGCTTGTTATATAGCCCATGAAAGTGATCTGGTACGACAGAATTCGCGATATTCCCCGGGATGAGTGGGACCGTCTCGCCGTGCCCCTGAAGACGCCGCTGCTCGAATGGCAGTGGCTGCGCGTGCTGGAGGACTCCGAGAGCATCGATCCGTCCGAAGGGTGGCACCCGCAGCACGTGACCCTCTGGGACGGCGACCGGCTTGCAGCCGCGGCACCGCTCTACGTAAAAACGCACAGCATGGGTGAGTTCGTGTTCGATTTCGCGTGGGCGGATGTCGCGCACCAGATCGGGGCGCCGTACTATCCGAAACTGGTCGGTATGAGCCCGGCTACCCCTTGCAACGCGTTTCGTCTGCTCATCGACCCCGATCGCATCGACGGCGAATCACTCATATCGCGGCTTCTCGACGAGATCGAGCGCTACGCCGACGATCAGGGGCTCGGTGGGGTAGCGTTTAACTTCATCGATCTCGAATGGAAGCCGGTCTTCGAACGGCACGGATACACGGCATGGCGTCACCAGAGCTATGAATGGGTGAACGAAGAGTTCGCGAGCTTTGACGACTATCTCTCGCGCTTCAACAAGAATCAGAGACGAAATATCCGTCGTGAACGGCGAAGCATGGAGCGCCAGGGCGTTCAAATCGTGGTCAAAACCGGGGACGAGCTCACCCCGGCACTCTTCGACCGCATGTGTCGTTACTACGAGCTGCATAACGCCCAGTTCGGACCGTGGGCGGCGAAGTTCCTCAATCGCCGCTTCTTCCGGCAGCTCGGCGATGCGTTTCGCCATCGCGTAGCGTTCGTCTGCGCGTACCATCCCGAGTTCTCGCTCGACTCCGAAGAACCGGTGGCAATGGCGTTCCTTATTCTGAAGGGGGATGAGATGCTCGGACGATACTGGGGGGCGGCGGCGCACATTCCGGAGTTGCACTTCAACTGCTGCTACTACGCGCCGATCGAATGGGCGATCGAGAACGGCTACCGCCGATTCGACCCCGGCATGGGATCGTCACACAAGGTACGGCGAGGGTTCCGGGCGATCCCAAGCTACAGCATGCACCGATTTCAGGATGAACGGATGAGAGTCATCATGGAAACGAACATCGAGCGCATTAATTCGATGGAAGAGCTGCATATCGGGCAACTGAACGAAGCGAGACCGATCAAACGAACCGACGAAGCCCGGAACGGCGAGGAAGGGGCCGCGTCATGAAGGCGGTCTTCCTGACCGAACCGGGCGAGCTGGAGCTGAACGACATCCCGGCTCCCGCGTGCGGGAACGGAATGGTGAAGGTTCGAATCGAATCGGTCGGTGTTTGTGATGACGATATAAACGCGTATCGCGGTCTCACCGAATATCAGCGGTACCCGATTGTGCTCGGACGCGATGCCGCCGGCGTCGTGGTCGAAACCGGCGAAGCGCCGAGCAACGGCGATCCGCGGATTATCACCTTCAGGCGCGCGGCTGCCGACCCGGGAGCCCGTGTTGTTCTCTTGCCGCACCGCATTCCTCGAGATCACGATCTGAGTGTATGTTCCGAACGCTGTCGCTACGATCGAATGGGACGGCTCGGCTTCAATGTCGACGGAGCGCTGCGCGAATTCGCGGTTCTCCCGGTCGAGCAGGTAGCTGTCCTGCCCGACGGCGTCAGCATGAAGGAAGCGGTATTCGTGCAGTCTATCTGCAAGGCGCTGAAAGCGGTCCAGTCGGCGGCACCCGAAGAGGACGATACGGTGGCGATCATGGGCGCCGGAGATATCGGGATTATCGCCGCCCAGATTGTTCTTGCACACTCTGCACGACCGGTTCTCATCGATCCGGCACAATCGCGCCTGGAGCTCGCACGAGCAATGGGAGTTACCCATGTTGTGAACCCGTTCGCCTCGTATGCAGCGGAGGAGATCGAATGGATCACGAGCGGTGATATGGCCGACTCGGTGATCGATACCGCCGGTGACCCGGCCGGTATGGGAAGCTGTCTGCAGTTCGCCGGAAGCGGCGGCCGTGTCGTTCTCACGAGAAAGCCGGCGGAGAAGACTATCGCCGATTTGCGATATATCGTCGACCGTGACTTGTCGGTTCACAGCTGCGGCAATACGAGTTGCGACGTTGATGCCGCAATGCGAATGCTGGTCGACCGGACGGTGAAGGTGGACTCACTGGTTTCGGCGACACTCCCGATGGAGGCCGCTCCTCTGATTATCCCGTCGGTAGCGCGCAACCCCGGCCACTACATGCGCGTAGTACTATCGAACGGTTCCGGATCGTGATATCGCGCCTTTTCGGAAGCGATCAGCCGAGCGCGGGCACGCCTATCGAATGACGACAGACGAAGATAAACTCGGTACCCGAAGTAGTCGGGCGCCGGTCGAAGCTCCCGTACGAGGCCTCAACCCGGAGTCCGGATGCGATCAACCGCACCTGGAGCTGATACTCATAGTGGTACCGGAGCGCAAGGCGGTCGCAGTACCGATCGACGTGTCCGTCTTCTCGCGTGACGTAGTAGATCACATCCGAATAGAGAACCTGCCGCTGATAGTCGACCGAGCGGACCCGACGCGCACGGCGAACCAGCTCTCCTGTTCGCTCGTCCTTGCGTTCCCAGTCGGTACGTTCCCCGACATACTCCGAAAGCCGTTCGTTCGGAAGCATCCGGAACGTATTAAGCACGAAGCGCCCTCCACTCGACAGATGACGGCGGACAGCGGAAAGGCATCCCTCGATAGCCTCATCATCGACGAGCGCCTGAAACCCGCGAAACGGTATCACGATCAGATCGAACGGTGTACGCAGATCGAAGCCGGCCATGTTGCCGTGGATGATGTGCAGACGCTCGCGCACGTCGTCGGGAAGTGTCGCCGCTTTTCGTTCGAGCTCAGTCAGCATTGGAGGCGACAGATCCAGTGCCCAAACCTCAAAGCCCGCGTTAACCAGTGGAATGGTTATTCGCCCGGTACCGCAGGCGAGCTCGAGCACACGGCCGCCGCTGCGCCGCGCAAGATCGAGATAAAACGCAAGATCGAACTCGCTGTAGGAGGCGGTGTCCATATCGTAGTAGTGAGCGGTATCGAGATAGAGGTTATTGGTAGATGGAAGCTGGGAATCACGGCTCATACGACCTCTCCGCACACCACGTTTAATCGTCGAACGGTGATCGCCGGGTCAACGCGATCGCATCCGCGCGAAACGACAGATACAACGCCGGCGGCAGAAACAGGAGCACAACAATCAGCAGCACGATCGCTGTCGGGATCCCCGCGGTAGTAACTTCGGACCCGGTCACAACGAGTATCAGCGCAGCAGCGCCCGCGAGAGCCGCTACCCACAGCAGCGCGGCACCGCCTCGCGCTACCGCACGGCGACGTCTCTGAAATACCCGATCAACTTCGTGAACCCATCTATAGGCGGTTTCGCGATCGACCTCGACTTCAGCGGCGACCTCGTCGGCAATCTGCAGCAGCTCATCTCCGTTTCGTATCCGATCGAGGATACGCGGATACATCGAGGAGCTCTTCCTCGCGTGCTCCCGCGCCCGGTCGCTGACTCGCCCGCTCATACGCCGGAGTCTAGCGCCGCCGCGCTATGCCGAAACGTAGTCACGAACGCATCGGCACTCACGCTGTTGCTCTCGTCAACCAGCTCACCGTCGACAAAGTACCGTATGTAGGGAACGAAGTAGTTCTGCCACGTTTGCTCCTTCATCTCGAGAAACGACTCGAAGCACTCGAACCTGTTATACTCGACGGTGAAAACGGTTATGTCGATATCCTCCGGTCGTCCGTTACTCGCATGAGATTTGAGCCAGCGAGAGACCGCGTGCCAATCGGGACACCAATCCTGCGTTGCAACGAGCGCGGTGAACCGACCGACGCGCCGCAGGTCCGCAGGTAATTCCTGCTCTGCAATCGTCCGTTCGGCCTGTTCGCGTGTGAGTTGCTGAAGCTGTATCATGATCGCGCGCCCCTACGCCTCGACATCGACGGTTCGGCCGACCGACTCATCGCGTATCGTCGTTTCGGGATTATCCCGTCCCGTTTCCTCCCGTGCTTCGGCAGCCGATTCCGCACGCGCTTCGGTAGCCGCCTGCGCTTCCGCAGCCGCCCGGTCGGTGTACGCGCCACCGAGGGTGGGCACCGTCACATCCGCTGAAGCGATATGAACCTGCTGCATAGCGAACCTCCCCGCACAGAAAGGCTATCAAAATCCGGTTGCAGCGTCGAGTACGAGTTTCCCGGCGACGTGGCCGTTCATACTGCGTCGCCACGCTTCGGCGAAATCGGTGATCGGCAGAACATCGGCAATCACCGGCTTCATCCGTCCGCCGGATACGTGCTCCGCTATCCGAGCGAGCTGTGGACCGTCCGGGCGTACGATTTCCACGTGGTGACGGCGCCTCTTCGTGCGATTGACAAGTGACGCGAACAGTCGAGATGGCCGTGGATTCAGGGAAATCAATGCACCGCTGGGTGTCAGCGCGTCGAATGCTTCGCTGGGGTTCAGGGTATCCACCGCATCGAGTATGAGATCGTACTCATGAACGCCGCGTTTGAGCGCGAAGGATTCGGTATAGTCGATGTAGTTCGACGCACCGAGCTCGAGACAAAGCTCGCGATTCTTCGGTCCGGCGACCGCGGTAACCCGAGCCCGTCCAATTCGCGCCAGCTGCACGGCACAGACTCCCACGCCACCGGCCGCACCGTTTACAAGAACATGTGCACCGGGTGCGATGCGTCCGTGGACGAAAAGCGATTGGAAGGCGGTCAGGCTTGTCAATGGGAGCGACGCCGCACCGTACATATCGAGGTCGTCGGGTATCGGGATTGCGAGCGACTCGGGGACGGTAATGCACTGAGCGTAGGTCCCGCTCGAAAGCGCGGAAATCATTCCGAATACCCGGTCGCCGGCCTTCACCCTTTTCACGCCTTCTCCGCATGCGAGTACCGTTCCCGCGAAATCACACCCCGGCACTCGGTTCGGACGCAGACCGGTTGCGACCCGGAACTCGCCGCGCGCGAGCCTCCAGTCGACCGGATTCACCGAAACCGCTTCGGTGCCGACGAGCACCTCGCCGCGCCCCGGTCGCGGAGTCTTCACGTACTCGAGCCCGCACTGATCGGGCCCTCCGTATCTCCGGTAACGGATAGTCCAGATTTCGCCCGGAATGTCCGGCTTAGCCATTGCTCCTCTCACGATACCTTGTATCGGCTGCGAACCAGACTCCAAAGCTCGCTGAGCCCGGGATCGCTCGGCGAGTCGACACCCGTATCGAGCAGGAAATCGCGACGCTCTCGCTCAAACCACTTGAAGAGCCGGTTTGCTCCTTTACTCTCGTTCTCGGCGGCCCAACAGACCCGGGCAATTTCGCGAAGCTCCGCCCGGTTGAAAAAGACTCTCTCAGGTCCGTAGACGATGACAAAGGACTGATCCGAGATCTGCTCGATATCGACGCCGGGCGCTTGCGCCTGCCCCGGAACCTGCCCCTGTTCGACCGCTCTCTGCGCCTCCTCGACCTGGCGGCGCGTGTCCTCCATCTGGCGGTTGTAGATCGCTACCTGGGTATTGCGAAGCACGAGAGCGAGTGTTTCCACATCGAGCTCCGGTAACGCCTCTTCTATCTTCTCGATGAGCTTCCGCTGCTGCTCGCTCAGCCCTTCGGTGGTACTCGGCGCCGGGCGCACACTCCTCGCCCCGCCTTTTGTACTCTTCGACTGTTTCGATGTGGACTTCGTCGTGCTTTTCGCTTTCGTATCGGACTTCTTCTCCGTTTTCTTTGCCATGGCTACCGCTCCTCCGCGTCGGCTCACTGTCCGACATCGTATTCCGGCGGCCGTCGTCGAGCCGCCCCCATTGCCGCTTCGATCCTCTCGCCGATCGCAACGATCGTCGACTCTTCCCACCACCGGCCATACAACGTCGCACCGACCGGCATACCGGCCGCGTCGAATCCAGTCCTGATCGTCAGAGAGGGGTGCCCGGATCCGTTGGTCGCAAGCAGCATCTCCTCGGCACCTCCGGGCGCAAGCACCGCGTCAACCTGTTCACACACCGCGTCGATCTCCAACGCTATCACACGACGAAGCCGTTGTGCTTCAATGTATTCGATCGCCGAGAGAAAGCGAACCGATCTGAAGACATTCGGCCACGCTTCCACTGCCTGCCAGCGCATACGGTCATCCGCACCGGAGCCGGTGAGCGACTCGAAACTCGCGGCCGCTTCCGCGTACACAGGTAGAATCATCGTCTCATACGCTGACGGCGGTAGAGAAAGATCTACTGCCTCGCCGCCGAGATCGCGGATCGTACTCCGTGCCTGCTCGAGCACCTGTGTATCGCGGGCGGCGTACTCGCCACTCCGCATTCGCTCGGTCGAGAGAAGACCGACCCGCACCCCATGAAGGCTCGTCAATCCGAAGGACTCGAACGGAGCGGTGACGCAATCGGGATCGCCTTCGGAAGCCGCCTTATCGCGTACTCCGTGAATTGCGTCGAATACCGTGGCGGTGCAAGCGGCCGTTCGGCAGATCGGTCCGATCTTGTCGTAGCTCCAACACAGCGGCATGGCACCGTCGCGCGAGACACGTCCGAAAGTGGGTCGAAGCCCTGCCGCCCCACAGGTAAGACTCGGGCTGATGATGCTTCCCATCGTCTCGGTCCCGAGGGCGAACGGCACGAGTCCGGCTACGACGGCGGCCGCGCTTCCGGCGCTTGACCCGCTCGATCCCTGCGACCGATCCCACGGGTTATTCGTCCTTCCTCCGTACCAGATGTCCCCGTACGCAAGCGCGCCGAGTGAAAGCTTCGCAACGAGCACCGCCCCCGCCTCATCGAGTGCGCGCACGACCGCGGCATCTCGAGCCGGAACGCGACCCCGAAACGGCTCCGCGCCGTACGATGTCGCGATTCCCGCGGTATCGAAGAGATCTTTCGCTCCCCACGGTATTCCGTGAAGCGGGCCGCGCCGTACACCCTCTGCGAGCTCGCGATCCATGCGTCGCGCCTGTTCGAGCGCCCGATCGGCGCAAAGCGTAGCGACGCACTCCAGCTCCGGCCCGTACTTCTCCAGGCGCGAAAGCGCGAGCTCGGTCAGCCCGACACTCGTCACCGTGCCGGAATCGAGGAGTACTCGTAGTTGCCCGAGCGTTGCGAACTCGGAATCGGGCGGAACAGGCTCCTCGCTGTCGGGCGAAGCGGAAACCGATCGCAGACGCGCGAGTCCGGGGTCCTCGGCCGGCGGAGCCGGGACCACAGACAGCGTCACCGCCGGAGCTATCTCCCGTGGTGTCGGGCGGCACCGGCGAGTCCGGCTTACCCGCCGGAATTCCGCGAGCATTCGCACAGCCTGAGCCGCCTTTCGCGCAGAAAGCTTCAGCCCGAGCAGCGGAGCCGCCGCTCTCAGCTGCGAGGCGTGCGTGCTTCTGCGACCGAACCGGCGGTACACACCTCCGTGTCCTCTCGATGCGCGGATACGCTTCGCCCCGTCCGGCAACATACTACTCCTCGATCTCCACGATTTCCACGCGCCGATTGCGCTGCTGCTGATCCGGCTCGCGAGTAAGCGGTTTCGATGCACCGAGCGCCCGCAATTCAACGAAGCGTTGCGTTTCCACCCCTTCGCCGACAAGAAAGTCGCGCACCGCTTCCGCACGACGACGGGAAAGGACACGCCGTCCCTCCGCCGTTCCGGCTATGGCTGTGTGTCCATCGAGGCGCACCGGCAGTTCGTGTTGCGAAAGCCGTCGTGCCACGGCAACGAGCTCCACCCGTACAGCAGACCTCAGAACCGCGCTCTCCGGGTTGAAACGAACGGTATGAACCTCGGGGGTAATCGCAGGCTCGTCTGTGAGGTCGGAATCGGCGATCTCGTCGACGTCGGGCGGTTCTTCGGCATCCGGCTCAGTAACCGCGTCGACGTCGGGCGGATCCTCGGTGTCCGGATCGGCGATCTCGTCGACGTCGGGCGGATCCTCGGCATCGACCACGGGGTCCGCCGGCTCCTCCGCCTCAACGGAGGGCCGAGCCGGTGGCTCATCGGCCGGCCGCAGCGTCGCGCGCAGCATCCAGACCACCGTACCGATCGCCAGAAGAGCGAGCAGCACCGCCGCTGCGAGGAGTCCCCGGGAGGGACCGAGAAGATGTCCGACCGGTACCAATCTCTCAACGAAGAGCTCGCCCTCCACGTACAGGCGTACGCGCATTCGACCGCCCGGAAGAATACGGGCGGTCAGCTGCATCGGGACTCGACGTTCCGGGTCGGCGGGAAGATCGCGTACATCTATGGTCTGCAACGGCATCCTTCGGCTGCGTCGCTCGACAAAGAGCTTGATGAGCGCCCGATGCTGCCCCGGTTCCATAGTCGTGATATAGAGTCGTCCGTGAGCCTCGCGCCGGGCCGGGACAATCTCGACATATCGGCGGTGTTCGATTTCGACCTGAATCGATGTGGGCATACTCCCCCGCGCTCACTATATCACCCCGGCACATCTTGGGCGAGGAGTCACCGGCGCCGTTGTCACCGGTGCCGTGTCAAGACTCGATAGAGTAGCCGCCGACTGTTCTGCGCCGGCTTTCTCCCGCATGGTGCCGATCGCAAGCAGATGCGGCTCACCGCGGCATCCGCCGCGCCATATCGCAGTACGACGGAGCCTGCGTACGAGCGCCGCGTAGAGTGCTTGTCTGCCCTGAACGTGATGCAGATACTCCTCCGTCCGGCGGACCGCTTCATCGACTTCGGCCGCACTCAATTCCTCGGAACGTGGTTCGACCGTCTCGATATGTCTCCATTCCACACCGAACGATTGCAGCCACTCCAACGCGCGCACCACAGCTTTATATGTGTATGGTCGTCGATGCCACAGCCCGACCGCCCGATCGACCTCCGCCTTTACCTCATGGAGTACCGCGCACGGGCAATCCTCGCACCGCAGCGGCTCCCAGACAATCAGTAGCCGCGGCATCAGTGCAACGATGCGTGCAAGAATCAGGTCGAAGTGCGGGAGATGGTGCAGCGCGGAGGCGATTACACACGCATCGCGTTCGGTCGGAGGTCCCAACCCGCTGCGAGACGACTCCAACCACCGTTGGAGATCGGAATGAACGAAACAGAATCGTGCGACTTCCGCGAAGCGGTCGAACGATACCGGCAACTCCCGATCGACGGCGGTAACCGCATCGATCCGGACTCCGGCGCGAAGCAACCGAGCGGTCGCCATACCGTCGCCGCACGCCGCATCGAGGAGATGACGCACGCGGACGCCGTCGAGCGTTGCGGCGAGCGACTGCTGGAGCGTCCGTGGTCGGTTCACCTGCTTCCTCTTACCGTTGCGGCGCCGGCGTCGCCCCGTCCGCTCGCCTCGGTGCCTCAACCGGCGGCGGGTCGTCGGCCGGCTCGTTGAGCGACTCGGACGGCAGCTCTTCGAGCATCCGACGAAGAATCGGCGCGCAGTCGTCAGGGAGCCGTCCGCTGAGCGAGCGTCGCCAGTGCCGGGCACCGGGAAGGCCCGCGAAGAGGCCGAGCATATGCCGGACGATCTTGCGTCCCGGAGTGCCCGCACGGTACCACCGCTCGAGGTACGGAATCATACGCTCAATGACCTCAGCGCGCCGGCTGCACATCGCGCGTGCCGAGCAGCTTCCGCCGATTCCGCGCTCGTCGAGAAACTGGTCGGCGGCGGACAAGATCCACGGGGTGTCGTACGCTGCACGACCGATCATGACCGCATCCACCTTTCGCAGATGCTCCTCCGCGTCGGCAAGCGAGGAGATATGCCCGTTGATCTCGATATCGAGCTCGGGAAAGTCGCGCTTGAGCCGATAGACATCGCCGTAGCGCAACGGCGGTATATTCCGATTTTCCTTCGGGCTCAGTCCCTCCAGCCAGGCAATGCGAGCGTGCACGGTAAAGCGTGCGGGCCCGGCTTCCCGCACGACCGAGACGAACCGCACCAGATCTTCGTACCGGTCGAGCTCATCGACCCCGATTCGGTGTTTGACCGTGACCGGCTTGGCCGTGTTCGCCCGCATTGCCTCCACCATGCGGGCAACGTGCTCGGGACGCAGCATGAGGCACGCTCCGAGGCCCCGCTCCTGAACACGGTCCGAGGGGCAGCCGACGTTGAGATTGATCTCGTCGTACGGCCACGGCTCGGCTGCCGCCACCGCCTTCCCCGCCTCGCCGATATCGCTGCCGCCGATCTGAAGCGCGAGCGGAGCCTCGCACGGGTCGAAATCGAGCAGCCACCGGCGGTCGCCGTGGACGATCGCGGCCGTCGAAACCATCTCCGTGTAGAGATAGCTGCATCCGGTGATACCGCGCATGAAGTAGCGATAGTGTCTGTCGGTGCAATCCATCATCGGCGCAACCGAGAGCGCCGGACGGACAAAAGCGATGTCCGGGTTCATAACAGCATCTCACCTTCTCACAGCTGTCGGACGCACAGATCGTACGTATCGCCATGCACGCCGCCCCGACAGCTGTACTGATACCGTGTATAGCACAAGCGCCGCAGGTAATCCAACGAGCTCATCCGAACCGCCCCGAGTGGCCTCGAATGAGAGTTTGTCGCGACGATGCCCCCTCAACCGACGCCGTTCACCGCCCGCCGTTCACCGCTCTTCGGCGACGGCTTCGATCAACGCCTCGGTAAGGTCCACGATGCGCGCCATGCGCGGAAAATCGAGACGGTCGGCAGTATCTCCGATGTCGTGGTAATCCTCATGGAGACCGGTAAAGAGTGAGACGAACGGAATCCCGGCCTGGTGGAACGGAAAGTGGTCGCTGTTTGCCCGCACCACACCGGCACGGTGCTCGACATCGACCTCCATCGATCGGGCAAGCTCAGCGACAAGCTCGACAAACGCCTCGGAGTCATCGGAGGAGTAGAGGCGCAACGGCTCGTCCGGATTCCGTCCGATCATGTCGAGGTTGACCATGAAAACCGGATCGAGCTCCGCGAGCTGCCCCGATTCAACGAACGCGCGCGACCCCAGAAGCCCGACCTCTTCGGCCGTGAAAGTGACGAAGAGCACGCTCAGCGGAGGAGGCTCGTCGCGAGCGGAGAGCCGCGCGGCGAGCTCGAGGACCGCCGCGGTGCCGGAGGCGTTATCGTCGGCACCGTGATAGACAGCCTCCGCCCCATCTCCGAAGGCACCGATATGGTCGTGGTGCGCACCGACTACAATAGCTCGCTCGCGGTCGGCGCCGGGAACAAGCGCGGCCATATTCCGTGCGGCCACCGCTTCCGGCTCATTCGACCGCCCTACGCTGAGCTCCACGTGAACAGACGACAGGTCGACGTCGATCGAATGCGCAGCGTTATTCGAATCGCCGGCGGCCGCGTCCGCCCTCGGGTCGAGAGCGTTCTGAACCGCATCGATGTCGTAACCCGCATGCTCGAAGATCCGTGCCCCGAGCTCGTGAGAGATCTGCATGGTGATGACTCCGTCCACCGTCCTGATACGATCGAAAGGCGAGGAATCGGGATCGAGCGAGAAGAGATCGAACGGTCGCATGTCCTCCGGAACGCGCAGGTGTCGCGGTCCGGTGACCACGAGAAGTGCCTCCGCGCCCGCATCTCGAACCACCCGCGCTTTCCTGGCGAACGTAGCGTGCCGCGAGAGCTCGAGCGTACCGTGTACTCCGACCGGCTCCTCGAGCCACGGCTCGTAACGAAACGCGAGCGCGATTCGCCCATCGAGATCGTCGGTGTTCACATCGCTCCACCCTCGATCGCCGTCATCGATCGCGTATCCGGCGAATGCGAGTGGTCCGGCAACCGTCCCACTCGTGGAAAACGGGAGAATCCGGGCGTCACGACCGATCTGTGCGCGCAGCGGCGGTTTCTCGCCGGCGTCCTCGAGCTGAACCAGCAGCCGTGTATCGGACACGTCGAAATCGTGACGGTAGATGGTCACGCGTTGCTCGTACCGGTCATCGTTCGCCGGCGGCGGCTCGAGATCCAGCGCCTCGAATCTTGCACGGATGAAACGCTCGGTATCGCGAATCCCGGCGGTGCCGGGAAACCTGCCGGCACGATCCGTGTCGGCGAGCCAGTAGACGTCGCGTTCGAGCCGGCTCGCGGCGCCTTCGGCGGGGCGGTCGTGGGGAAATTCGTGCGGGGGCAACTCCGCCAGAGTTATCG
>SLAN01000253.1 GCA_007126865.1 Spirochaetales bacterium
ATCCGGATACTTGCGGTCGAGCAGCCAGCGATAGTCGGCGGCCGCCTCCATCACCGCCGCGCTGGGCGTGCCGCCGCCGTTCCCCTTCATTACAACGACAATCGTAACGCCGTATCGACGCCGACGTCGAGCGGCAATGCACTCGGCCTTGTCCGCGGACGACAAACGCCGTAGAGTGGGGCGGGGAGATAACCACGATGGAAACGATAGCCATAGATATCTTCAGGGAAACGGGCGGCGTGTTCGTCCCGCTCGGCCTGCGCATGGTCGGCGGGTTGGTTATTGGTATCGTGCTCGCCGCGATCTATCGGGTCGTCTACGGGCGTATCAGCAAGAGCGGCCGAAGCGGCTTCGCCGGATTCCTCGCGATAGTGATCTTCGGCATCAGCGGATTTCTCCTGCCACTCGCGTTCGGGCTCGAGGGCACGATTACCGAAGCAACCGATCTGGCCATTCCGCGTATCGCCGCCGAGTTCGAACAACAGATAGCCGCCCAGGGCCTCGATCCGCACAACCTCGATGCTGCCGAGGTGCAGCAGGCGGTCGACCAGCTGCTCGAGGAGATGGAGCGCGACCCGGATACGCAGATCAGCGAGGCACAGCAGGAGCGAGTCCGTGCTGCGGCTGCCGATATCATCGGCGACGAAGGAGAGATCTCGACTACCGAGTTGCTCTTCCGTACCCGCGATGCGGTTCTCGCCCCGCTCTACCGGCGTCTGCCGTTCGCGATCGGAGTGTTGATCGGGGTCCCGATTCTGTTCGTTGCGATTTCGCTACCGATAGCGCGACGAGCATAATCAGAGCCGGCCCAGCCCGACAGTCACTACCACCGCCGCCGCCACGGTCCAGACATAGTAGGCGAAGTACCGGAACTTCGCTCGATAGAGCAGCGTGACCACCAGTTTCAGAGCGAAGATTCCCACGACCGCCGCGACGGCGAATCCGGTAAGCTGGGCGGCGGCGCTTATCGAAACAGGGCCCGCACCTCGGAGGGCGAGTACGCTCTGCAATCCGGTCGCTGCGATAATGGTCGGAAAAGCGATAAAGAAGCTGTATTGCGCCGCCCACGGACGCTTCAGCCCGACCGCCAGCGCCGCGACGATCGTCAATCCGCTGCGGCTGAGTCCCGGAAGCAGACTGAGTGCCTGCGCGATGCCGATCGCGAGCGCCACCGTCAGCGTTATGTCCCGTAACCCGCGCTCGCGCGGCGGCACGACATCGGTCCAATAGAGTAATACACCGGTAATCGTGAGCGTCGCGGCGATCATGATCGGTCTGGCGAAGACCTGCTCGGCGAGGCGGAAAAGCGGCAGGCCGAGCACTCCGGAGACGGCCGTCGAAACGAGGCCGAGAATCAGAAGCCTGGTAAACAGATACGGCGGGCGGTCCCGACCGCCCGGGCGGCCGGGCACCGGGGAGAATGCACCCGCCGCCGCACTACGCTCTCCGCCCGAACCCCCGCGGGCACCGGCAAACTCGTGAAGGACCGACCGGAGAAATCCCGACAGCTGACGCCGAAATACGACGGCGATCGAAACCAGCGTGCCGACATGAACGACGAGGTCGAAAAGCAGCATCTCCGGCGTTTCGGGATTGGGCAGCGCGGAACCGCGGTTGATGAGGATATGTTGTGACAGGACGAGATGACTCGTCGAGCTGACCGGGAAGAACATAAAAACTCCCTGGACAGCGCCGAGAAAGATGGCCTCTGTGATGCTCATGGTTGGCCACCACTGTACCGTTTTCGCGGAGTTCGCGGAAGCACGCCGCACAAATCGGCGGCTGAGGGCCGGCGCTCTCCCGACGGGCTGCCTATCGGTTCATCGATTCGAAAAGCTTGCGGTGAGCGCGCTCGAGCGGGCTCTGCCGCTCCTCGGAAACCTGGCGCTGAACGGCGACCGCCTCCTCGGTCAGGTATTCGAGCAGCGCGAGCTCCTCCTCCGGGTATTCGCCGCCGAATCGACTTTTCATCGATGCCACACTGGCAACCAGCCAGAGCAGACTCATCGACAGCCGGGTCATTCGCCGGAGATGAAACTGTTGTTGCACGACCTTCTTGCCGTATCGCGTGAACCCGTCGCGCAGCAGGCCCCGGAACATCGATTCGCTGCGGGCGGCCACCTGCAGCGCCCGGTCGAGATTCGGATGCCCGGCGCGCAGGCGCTTGAGCGGATTGACTCGTGAGAGCCGAAGCAGATAGAGCAGCTTGCCGACCGACCCGCGCTTCGCCAGCTCTTCCCCATACTTGCGAAACAGCGTCAGCGGTGGATAGATCGAGTGAATCTCGCTCGTCCCCTCGAAAATGGTTGTTACGCGAAAATCGCGCATCCGTTTCTCGTACGGCAGAGTCCGGAGGTATCCGGCGCCGCCGGCGATCTGCAGCGCATCGTAGAGCGCGTCCCAGCAGCGGTCGGTGCCGTAGAGCTTCGCATGACTGCTTTCGATGGCGACGTTGGCAAGGCTATCGCGCTCGAGCAGATTGGCGGTAAAGAAGGTGATGTTTCGTGCGGCGAAGGCGTGCGCGGCGGTTCGCACCATCTTCTCCTGGACGAGCTCGAAGTCGCGGATCGGCACTCCGAACTGGATCCGGCTCGACGATCGTTCCTCCATGTCGCGCGCACTCTGGCTCATGAGGCCGGCGCTCGCGGCTCCGAGTCCGAGCCGGCCGTAGTTGAGGATGTTCATGGCGATCTTGAAACCGTCACCTTCCTCGCCGATCAGGTTCTCCTTCGGAACCTTCACATTCTTGAACCGAATCGGGGTGGTCGAGCTGACCTTCAGCCCCATCTTCGGCATGTCCTTACCCACGTTCACTCCGTCCCAGTCTCGCTCGACAATGAACGCGCCGATCTTTTTCCCCGGATTCTGCGGGTCGAGTTGGGCGAAGACGGTGAAGCCTCCGGCGTAGTTTCCGTTGGTGATGTAGGTCTTCGAGCCGTTGAGAACGTAATGGGTTCCGTCGTCGGAACGGCGCGCTTCGGTGGTCAGGTGTTGTGCATCGCTGCCGTGTTCCGGTTCGGTAAGGCAGTAGGCGAAGATCATCTCACCGCGCGCAGCCTTCGGAAGATACTTCCGCTTCTGTGCTTCATCTCCGAACAGCAGAATTCCTTTCACCCCGATCGACAGGTGCGCGAGAGGGATGAGAACCACCGCGAGATCGGTACGCGACATCTCCTCCACCACCCGCAAATACTCGCTCACCGAGAAGCCGAGTCCGCCGTACTCGGGATCGATCGTCATGCCGAACATGCCGAGATCGGCGAACGCCTGCAGCATATCCTCGGGAATCGCCCCCTTCTCCTCGAGCTCGAGCGGGGAGTACTGCCGCACGATCTCATGGTAGCGGTCGACAAACGCGCGCACCTTCGCCTCATCGATATAGGCGAAATCGGCAAAACAGAGATCGTCACGGAGGATTCCCGAGTAAAGATGTTCAAGAAAACCTTGCGCGGTCTGCTGCATGGGCGGCAGTGTAATCTCCGGGTCAGACGACCGTCAAACCAACTGGCGGAAAGCCGGATGCGGCGGACCGCACTCCCCGGTCGCGCCTACTGGATGCCACGTACCACGATAAAGCTGCTCGGCCGGTCGACACGGATATGGGTAACCTCGCGATCGCGCTGAGTAACCGACACCCGAAGGAGATAGAAGGTGTCAGGACTCATCGGGCGCGGCACGAAAAAGGCGCTGCGGTTCCCGTCGGACATGATGAGGAACCCGTCGTCGAGCTCCCATTCATCGAAATCGAGGAAGTTCGATTCGATGGTTCCATCGGCATTCAGCGTCATTACACCCTCCGGCAAATCGCCGGGATCGGGCGGATTGCGGTAGTCATTCAGCGTGAAGTTGGAGAGGTCCATCGCCCGGAACGCGGTCCAATCGCCGATCAGCTCGTCGGCCTCCTGCCCCGCGAGCGTGACCGTGACGCCGAGAATCAGAACGAAAAGGGCAGTTACTCGCTTCATATACATCTCCATTGCCTTGCGCACAGCTTTGAGTATATGAAAAAGTATCGGCATCTGCACAGGATCAGGAGAGGGGTAATGACAGCGCTTTCCGTTCGCGTCGAGCTGCCGCGCGGCGGCCCGCTACGGGCGAGGTTGCGCGCCCGGCCGGACGCCATGGAGCTCGTGTTCGCGGACTCGAGCGCCGTGCTCGCCAACGCCGACCTGAGCAGGGCCACGCTGCAGCGCGCGCTGGTCGCGCCGCGCATCATCATCACCCTTGAATCTGCAATTCAGATCGCCGGGCACGAACCGCTCAGCACGCTCCGACTCCTCGGTCTTCCGTGGCAGCGACGCGAGCTCCAGCGCTATGTCGATGAGATAAACGGGCGTGTTGCCGACCGGGAGCGGTTCAATCCGCCGTCCCGTCCGAGATCCGGTAACTCCGGGCCTCGCAAATACTGACGTTCAGCTCAAACCCGATGAGAAGCACCATAGAGGCCGCGTAGAGCCAGATGAGAAGCACTATTATCGTCCCGAGCGAGCCGAACACCGCGTTCCACCTGCTGAGATTCGAGAGATAGAAAT
>SLAN01000060.1 GCA_007126865.1 Spirochaetales bacterium
ATGTCACGATTGCTTATACATGTGTATTACACACGCTGGCAAAGGCTATCCTATCGGCCCGCGGCTGTCAAGAAGTAGCGTATTTCGCATAAAGGCGGTCGGCGACCGATTTCGGGACCATCTTGGAGATGTCGCCGCCGAGTCGGGCAAGCTCCTTGATTGCAGAGCTTCTCAGCACAAAAAACTGCGGATCGGTCGGAACGAAAATCGTCTCTACCCGTGGGCTCAAGCCCTTGTTGATCATCGATAACTCGAACTCGTAGTTGAAGTCGGCCAAAGCACGCACGCCGCGAACCATGATTCGTGCTCCGACCTGCTCCGCGAACCGCACCACGAGCTTATCCCACAGATGCACCTTGGTGTTCGGAAACGGATCGACCAGCTCCCGCATCATCTCGACCCGTTCCGCGGCATCGAAGGCATACGATTTCGACGGATTATCCGCAACAACCACGTAGATCTCGTCGTATACATCGCAAATCCTCTGAATGACATTCAAGTGGCCGTTTGTGGGCGGGTCAAAACTTCCGGGAAAGAGGGCTTTTAACATGTTCGCAGATTGTATGGTTCGTTCGGCACCCGGTCAATCGTCACCCGTGTGTCGCCCCGGTGTCTTGTCGATGGCCGATAGCGTCGGAGGCGGCACCTCGCGCCGAACGATCTGGTCGGAGAGAGCGATTGCGATTCGCGCAACGGCGTACTCCATGTAATCGGGTTCATCTACCTGCTTTTTGAGGCGTGAGATACGGAGCGGATCGGTTACTTTGGCTACGCGCGGCATGATCCACTTCCATGCGATAATTTGCGATTACTCGATCTCGAATGCGCGCTGGATATAGCGGATCGAGTCGTCGGACGGATCAACCAATGCGACGTCGAATGACACCCCGAGTACCTCGGATTCATTAAGGGAGGCGAGGTATCCGCGGCAAGCCCGGGCAATGCGGTGCTGTTTCCGTCCATCAATTGCATACTCCAGTTCACTCCGATCGAACGATCTCCAGCGTTTCACCTCAACGAAGTGCAGCGTATCGGCGCGTCTTGCAATAATATCGACCTCCGCCCCGTATAATCTGAAGTTTCTTCGTTCGATCGAGTAGCCGATTTCCTCGAGGTATGCGGCGACGATTTCTTCTCCTCGTCTTCCGTTGGAAACAGTAGAGTTCTCCATTGACTCAGCACTATTCGGTCTCGGCGATCTGATGCCGCGAGGAGGAGATATCCTTCGGATCGACCGACCTCACGATAAAAAGCTGGCGATACTCGTTTAGATCGATGATTTCGCCGTCATCTTCAGACGCTTCGGCACCGGTTTCGTCGATCATGACTTTGACCTTCGGACGAAGCGGTGCACCGCGGTTCACCGCAACGACACGGCCGACTGCCGCATTGTTCAGCAGCACGACGCTACCGAGCGGATAGAGGCCCATTGTTTGGATGAAGACTTTGAGAACCTCAGGGTCGAAACGCCGGCCGTTATCGCTGAGAATCGTGCGCATTGCCCGATATCCGATCATCGGATCGCGGTAGGGACGTTTACTGATCATCGCCTCAAATGCGTCTGCGACGGCGATCAGCCGTGCGTGGAGGGCAATCTGTTCTCCACGCAGCCCCTTCGGGTAGCCGGCGCCGTCCCAGCGTTCCTGGTGCTGCAGCGCCGCCTGTCCGATCGAATCAGGATACCGCAGCTCGCGGACGAGTATTTTGTAGCTGTGGATCGGATGGGTCTTGATTTGCTGGAGCTCCTCGGCGCTGAGCTTACCGCTCTTGTTGACGATCGCATCCGGGAGTCGGACCATACCGACATCGTGCATGAGAGCGGCGGTCGCCAGCTCGACGATTTTGTGGTCGGAGATTCCCATTTCGCGACCCATGAGTATGCAGAGCGTGGCGCAGTTCAGCGCGTTCTGCTCGAAGCTGCTCGCCCCGTGCAATCCGTAGAGGATGTACTGAATGAGCTCATCACGACGCGACCGCAATTCAGCGTTCAATCCATCGACCACTTGATCGATATCGGCGTTGGATACGGCGGTTCGGCTCTTGATTGCCTCGAAGACCGCCGTGATCCGCTCGGTCAGATCGCGGTAGGAGGAAATCACTTTCCGGTATTCCGGACCTTTGAATGCGGAGGCGAGGAATGCGTCGTGCGGTTCCTGATCGTCGCCGGAGGTGTCGTCGTCGATCGGTTTTCCATCGGTGAGCACCGACTGGATGTTCCATTTCTGGAGACGACGTAAGTCGCGATCGCGGATCTCGACGTTTTCCGGAACGAAGAGCGTATCTTCGTCGATATAGACCGGCTCGTCGAATCGCATACCGACCTTCAGGTCGGAAACGTTGAAGCTGTTCATGCTCGATCACTCCGTTCGCCGACTCGGGAAAAAAAGATGAGCAGGTGTGCGACCGCTTCATAGACGGATTCCGGTATCATCTCGCCGATGTCGACCTCGAAAAGCGTTTCCGTAAGCGACCGCGCGGGAGTAATGGGAATCTCGTATGTCCGTGCCAGCTCGATGAGCCGGTCTGCGTGAACACCCGCCCCCTTCGCAAGGACGAAGGGGGCGGGCAGCTCTTCTCCGTATCGAAGGGCAACCGCTTTCCTTCTCATCACCATCCCTTCCGGCGCATGGCCGGATTACTTTCTTACAAACTCCTAGACCTCGGTGTCTACGCTGCGTAGTATATGCTCTACCGGTTCATCTGAAAACCCGTCGGTCCGCCGTGCGAACCGGGGCTCTTCAGGCTCCAGTCCGAGCGGCGCCAATGCCTCGGCAAGCGGTGCGATCACCCGTGCCGCGGTACGTGCTGCCTCGGGCTCGTTAGCGGTGAGAGCGACCGGACCACCGGCGGGCGACCAGCTCGCCTGGTAGCGCGTTTGTCCGTGTGCAACGCGCAGGGTCGCGCGATCGACAGTACCGGTTTCGCCGAAGCGCAAAGCCAGTGTCACCGCCTCGAACGGCTCCGCGGCGAGCGGGATCAGCGCCCAGTGCGCTGTGCCTTCACGGAAATGATTCAGGAGATGGATCGGACTTACGGTGGAAGCAGGGGTCTGTATCACGCTTCTTATGGCCGCGGCGAGTCGGCGATCGGCCTCGGCCGAAGCTCGACGCGCCCCGGCAGCTGCCGTGCCGGCATCAACGAGCGGAGGCTCGTCCGATAGTGTAGCACCGGGTTTTCGTGCAGGGTCACCGCGGGAGGCACGGTCGCGTTCGGTTTCACCGCTGGAGGCACGGTCGCGTTCGGTTTCACCGCTGGAGGCACGGTCGCGTTCGGCGTCACCGCGGAAGCCACGATCACCTTCGGCGTCACCCCGCCGTTCATCCTGGCGGTGTTCGTCAGAGCTGTCGCTCGATTCGCCACCGGTGAACGAGGTTATCTCGTCGACAAGATGAGCGGGCAGTCCCTTACCCCGCAGTACCGCTATCACACGCGCGATATACGCCGCGTCGGCTCCTTCCGAACGGATTCTGCGTGCCGTGGCGGCGATCGCCGATGGATCGAGCGGCAGACCGGATCGAACGAATGCCTCGAGTGCGGCGCGGTGTAACTCGTCCTGCGGAAGCTCCATGCTTCGCAACAGCGGAGATTCACCTTCTCGGAGGAGCTCGAGAATAATCCTGCCGCTATCGTCTATCCCTTTTACATGTACCTTGACATGGTCGCCGGGCTTGAGCGGCGTATTCGCGCGGGCACTGAGGGTTCTCCCGTCCACTTCGAGCATAACGCGGTCTCCCGCGAGTCGCTCAACGACCCGTACGGAGAGTATTCTCCCGACGGTAAGCCGGACGGCCGTCGGGAGAACAATGCGTGCATTATTACCGGGACCGACGGGATTCACGTTTCGTCGCCCCTAACGAATCAATAGGTGAGTTACGACTTCTTTCGTACCAGCTCGGAAACTTTCGCAGCCTTTCCGACCCGACCGCGGATATAGTAAAGCTTCGCGCGCCGAACCCGGCCTCGCCTGCTGACTTCGATCTTCTGGATTCTCGGCGAGGAAAGCGGGAAGACACGTTCGACACCGATTCCGTAAGAGATTTTGCGGACGGTGAATGTCCGGTTGATCCCGCTGTTATTCTTCGCGATCACCAGGCCCTCGTATATCTGCACCCGTTCGGTGGTTCCCTCGACAATTGTGAAATGCACCTTCACTGTATCGCCGATTCGGAAGTTCTCTTCAACCTTCGCGACCTGTTCCTGCTGCTCTGCCTCAATCGCCTTGATTACGTCCATTTCGTTCCTCACTTTCTCCGTCGGAGATCCGCTCGCTTTCGGGCAACAGCTCCGGGCGGACCGCCATAGTTTTCTCTCTCATTCGTTCTGCGCGCCACCGCTCGATCTCGGCGTGGTGGCCGCTCAACAGCACATCCGGGACTTTCAGCCCGCGGAACACCTCCGGTCGGGTGTAGTGCGGATACTCAAGCAATCCGGCGGAGTGACTCTCCTCGATCAGCGATTCGCCGCGAATCACTCCGTCGACCAGCCTGTATACTGCATCAA
>SLAN01000101.1 GCA_007126865.1 Spirochaetales bacterium
AAAGGCGTTAGGCAATGGCGAAAGCGTGGTATGTGCTCCATACCTATTCCGGGTATGAGAACAAGATCGAGAAGATGCTCCGGCGGATGATGGAGGACGGCGAGTTCGGCGACGCCTTGAAAGATGTTAAGGTGCCGTCCGAACAGGTCGTCGAGGTCAAGGATGGAGCTCGAAAGGTTTCGAACAAGAAGTTCCTGCCCGGCTACATCCTTCTCGAGCTCGATTTGCCGGAAACCGGCTGGAAGCAGATTTGTTCGAAAATCCGTCGAATCCAGGGCGTCACCGGCTTCGTCGGATCTACCGGTGAGCGAAAGCCGCATCCGATCTCCCAGGAAGAGGCTCGCGGTATCTTGCAGCGAAGCGGAGAGATCGAGGGCGATAAGGCAATGAAGCCGAAGCAGAGTTTCGCAGTCGGCGAGTCGGTAAGGATAATCGAAGGGCCGTTCGACTCGTTTACCGGTACGGTGGAAGAGGTGAACCTGGAGAAGGGGAAGCTTCGAGTTATGGTCGGCATCTTTGGTCGTTCGACTCCCGTAGAGGTCGATTTTCTCCAGGTGGAGAAAGTGTAGTCAAATAGATCGTCGGTTCGATCTTCGCGGCTCCTGTACGGTGCTCGCGGCGATCGATACGCGCCCGTCCGAAGAATCATGAGCGACGGGGGATTTCCCGTACGGGGAATTACTGGGAGTCGAAACGCGAAAGCGCGTTTCGACGCTCGGACCACGCAATAAGGAGTTTGTCATGGCGAAGAAGAGGATTTCCGCCATCATCAAGTTGCAGGTGCCCGCCGCGAAGGCGACACCGGCTCCGCCGGTCGGCCCGGCCCTCGGCCCGCACGGGGTGAGTGCGCCGCAATTCGTTCAGCAGTTCAACGAGGAGACAAAAAACTACGAGCCCGGGCTCCTGATTCCCGTGGTTATCACTGTGTATCAGGATCGTAGTTTCACGTTCATCACGAAAACGCCTCCGGCTGCGGTACTCATTAAAAAGGCGCTCGGGCTCGAAAGCGGGTCAGGTGAGCCGAACAAGAGGAAGGTGGGAACGATATCCCGCGACCAGGTTCGCGAGATCGCCGAAACGAAAATGCCGGACCTGAATGCGAACGACGTCGAGTCGGCAATGACGATCGTCGCCGGAACCGCCCGGAGCATGGGCGTGGAAGTGGAGGCCTCGGCATGAAGCGCGGAAAGAGATACGTTGAAGCGCTGAAGCAGGTCGACCGTACCCGACAGTACGAGCCGTCGGAGGCGGTAGAGCTTGTGAAGAGTCTATCGAGCGCCAAGTTTGACGAAACCGTGGAGGTCTCGCTCAACCTGAACATGAAGAAAGGGACGAGTGTGCGTGACACGCTTGTGCTCCCGTACCAGTTTCGTGCGGACAAGAAGATCCTCGTGTTCGCGAAGGGTGAGAAGGCAGACGAGGCACGCGAAGCAGGAGCCACCTATGTCGGAGACGACGACCTGATCGAGAAGATCCGCGGCGGTTGGCTCGATTTCGATGTTGCGGTAGCGACTCCCGATATGATGAAGGATGTCGGACGGCTCGGCCCGGTGCTTGGTCGACGCGGTCTCATGCCGAACCCGAAGACGCAAACGGTAACGTTCGACGTGAAGGCTGCAATCGACGAGCTCAATAAAGGACGTGTCGAGTTTCGCAGCGATAAGACCGGTGTTGTGCATCTTGCGGTTGGTAAGGCCAGCATGGACACCCAACAGATCATCGAGAACATGAACACCGTGATTAACGAAGTTTCGCGCCGACGTCCTGCCGACGTGAAAGGCGCTTTCGTTAAAACCGTTGCACTCAGCTCTACGATGGGCCCCGGCGTCAAGATCGCCGCCGGCGTTGAAGGGTAAAGGGTAGATCAATGGAAGGTTACACGACCAAAGTCACCAAGGCGAAGCAGGATGCGGTTCAGATAATCCAGGATCGCCTGCAGGAAAGCCGGGATTTCGTGTTCGCGAATTACCGCGGTTTGACCGTTGAGCAGATCACCCAGCTGCGGCGACGCCTGCGCGAGAAGAACGCCGAATTCCGCGTTATCAAGAATCGGTCGGCGAAAATCGCTTTCGACAATCTCGAGTATCCGGAAGGCGTCAAGGAGTATCTCATCGGTCCGACAGCCGTAGCGCTGACCTCCGATGAGGCCGGACCGGTCGTCAAGGAGCTTCTGGAGTTCGCGAAAGATGCGCCGGTTGAGCTCAAGGGTGGAATCATCGATGGGGTGATCTTCGATCACGATCAGATGGAGGCGCTCAGCAGACTTCCGACCCGCGATGAGCTCATAGCCAAGCTCATGAGCGCGATGAACGGACCGGTGAGGAACCTTGCACTCACACTGAATGCGGTGCCGCAGAAGCTGGTGCGGGTGTTGCAGGCGGTGAAAGAGAAGAAGGAGAGCGAGGGATAATCCTCGCGACAGCTATGGAGTCAAGTTCGGCGTTAGTCTTCGGATAACGTGTTGTCTGCTATCGCCGACTGAACGAAACCGAAAACATAAGGAGAAGGTAATATGGCAGCACCCACGAAGGACGAAATACTGGAAGCGATTGCGAATATGAGTGTGCTGGAAGTCAGCGAGCTCGTGAGCGCAATGGAAGAGAAGTTCGGTGTTACGGCGGCTGCGCCGGTCGCGGTGGCGGCTGGAGGAGCTGCCGCTCCGGGCGCGGAAGCCGGAGAGGCGGCTGAAGAGCAGACCGAATTCGACGTGATTCTCAAGAGTGTCGGCGAAGGAAAGAAGATTCCGGTCATAAAGGCAGTCCGAGCGATCACGGGGCTCGGCCTCAAGGAGGCGAAAGAGCTTGTCGAAGCCGGCGATAAGGCCGTCAAAGAAGGCGTTGAGAAGGAAGAAGCCGATTCGATCAAGTCCCAGATCGAGGAAGCCGGCGGGGTGGTGGAACTTAAGTAAGCACGCCGCCGCGGTTTCAAAACGAACCAACACCAGCTCTTCCGTATCGTCCCGTGCAAATACGGCCGCCGCTTGCGGTCTGTTCGCACGCGGGCGTTACGGATTTCGTGTCTCTTATGCCGGATTCGAGACGATGGTCGGCGTCCGTATGAGCGCTATCAGGCCCGTCCGGTCCGGCAACGTGTCGATAGTATCCCAAGCAGTACGGTCCCCGGGAGGCCTCAAGCAATGTTCGATCGAAGTCAGATAATTGAGCGAACGGAAGTCGGTGAATCTCGCCCCAGGGTCATGGACTTACCGGACCTCGTAGATATTCAGCTGTCGAGCTACGAGCGGTTCCTTCAGAGGAATCGAAAGCTCGGCGGCGAGCCGCTACAGCTTCAGGGCCTCGAGGAGGTCTTTCAGTCCATATTCCCGATCGAAAGCCAGGCCGGAGATATGCGGCTGGAGTATGCGCACTACACTCTGGATGAAGAGAACATCAAACTGGATGAGATCGAGTGCAAGTTGAAGGGGCACACCTACGCGGTACCCATAAAGGCGCGTATAAATCTGGTGTTCCTCGAAACCGGGGAGATTCGCCAGAAAGACATATACATGGGCGACATTCCGCTTATGACCGATCGCGGCACATTCATCATAAACGGTGCCGAGCGCGTGGTCGTCAGCCAGATACATCGCTCACCGGGCGTGATCTTCAGTCACGAGAAAGGCGTGTACAGCTCACGGATCATTCCATATCGGGGCTCGTGGCTCGAGTTCGAGATCGACCAGAAGAAGGAGCTGATCTTTGCCAAGGTCGACCGGAAGAAGCGCATTCTGGGGACGCTGTTCCTTCGAGCACTCGGATACGACACTCGCGAGAAGATCATCGATCTTTTCTACAAGCGCCGAACCGAGTCGGTGGGTAGCAGTGTCGAGCAGAAGGACGCGCTTGTGGGGCAGGTCCTCGCCCGGTCGGTATATGTGACCGACGAGACGGGGAACGAACGCAAGCTGTATCGCGCCGGTGTGAAGCTGCACCCGCACGATGTCGATGAATTGCTCCACTCGCATATCGACGAGATCGAGATAATTGCCTTCGAGGATTCGGATACGCTCCATTCGTCGGTTCTGCTGAACTGTTTCGAGCGTGAAGAGAGCAAGTTCACCCGGGACGACGCAACCGGAGACGAGCCGACGAAAGAAGATGCGCTGACCGCAGTGTACTCGGTGATCATGCCCGGTGAGCCGATTACGCTCGAGAGCGCTGAGAAGGACTTCAATTCGATGTTCTTTACCTCGCGGCGCTACGATCTCGGCCGCGTAGGACGCTACAAGCTGAACAAGAAGTTCGATTACGATAATCCGCCGCAGGAACACATCCTGACGCCGGAGGATATCGTGAACACGATGCGCTATCTGATCATGGTGTATATCGGCGAGGCTACCGTGGACGATATCGACCACCTCGGCAACCGGCGCGTACGAAGCGTCGGCGAGCTGATGGCGAACCAGCTGAAGACCGCCTTCAGCAGGATGGAACGCATCGCGCGAGAGCGCATGAGCCTGAAGGAAACCGATACGATCAAGCCGCAGGATCTCG
>SLAN01000179.1 GCA_007126865.1 Spirochaetales bacterium
GCAAGTCGTGTGCTTTTTGCAGTAACTCTGAGATTTTTTGCAGCACACCTGCGCCTTCTTTAGCTTCTAAAATTACGTTAGCTTTCGTTATTTTATCGGCTATATGAGCTTTATGCCGACACACTGTAGATGGATGTAGGGAGTATTTGTCTGCAATTTCTTGCAATGTCACACCTCTTACTATTGCGCTATCAATTTCCTTTACATGTTTGTGGTTGCACACTTTGCAGCCCTTAGACATAAGTTATTCACCTTTCCTTTTTGGGATATTAATTCGTATAAGAAGCTTAGAGTCTTTGTCTCTTGATGGGTCAGTACCCTCTTGCTTATGCTCCTGTATGTGACCTGCCCTTCTACTACATTTTTGATGTCCTTTTACTCGGCTTGGTACTTTTAATGTCATTATGAGCATACCCACCTCACCCTTCCTTGACCCCTTTAGTATATTGATTACACGTGTAAGTGATTGAAGCATCATACTCCAGCTCCTTTGAATTTATAATTTTTATTCCACCGAGTTTGGCAACTTTTGTTTTTTTGGTCTTTTGCCAAGTCTGTATGGGTAAAGTGAACAATCTTTGACTCTACAATGTTTGACTTCCTTATAGCTGTTGCAGCTACAATCCAAACACTTAGCTCTAATTGCTTTAATTGGTGTTAGAGTAGTCATTGAATCACCTCCTTAAAAAAAATAGCAGCTAAAAGGTTGTTAATACCAATTAGCTGCTTAATAAAAAAACAATAAAACTATATAGATGTTTTCAAGATCACTTCCTTTCTTTTCCAAGATAAATACCAAGCATTACATCAGTTAAACTTGGAATGCGATGACAGTAATTGTATATTGCTATGCTACAGGGCAGCATGTTCTGATAGTGTCACACAGCATCATGAAGGGTTTGTTGGAAAACTTTCATGCTTTCAGGTAGCATGAGGAGTGTTTTTAGAAACGCCATAAATTAAAGTATCAAACGGGAAAAACATTCTTAAAAAAAATTGTCATTTTCTGATGCTGTCACACGTTAACCTTTATATATATTTACCATCCCTATCTTCTTTAAACTCCGAGGTTAAGCAAGGTTGCCGAGCAGCCTTTTCTAACAACTTACTCTTTTCCTTTTGAGCATGGGACGCTTTCTTTCTACGAAATCTTCATTTCCGAACTTATGCCACCGAGCGGACAAGCTGTATATTGTTGCTTCCCTCGTTTGCGGTTTGTGTTTTTCTAAATCAATCAAACCTACACGAATCAAGTTATCTATACTCTTTTTAAAGCGTTCAGGTGACATCAAATGCCCCATTCCTTCATAGGTTAAGCTAATATCTTTCGAGCTATCTGTATGATCCGAGCGTACATAATACTTTCTCTTGAAATTCATGTAGGCGGTGATGTCATACGGGTCGAGTTCTTTCCACGCTTTGCTTTCCATCATATCTTCTGCTATACGTATGTGTTTAGAGTTGACCTTCCTACTTTCAAATGATTTGAAGTTAGCTTTTTTCAAATTTTTTCTGGGCATACTTTCCTCCTACCAAAAAACAATAGGGGGAGGGATTTGGGTAGAAGGAGCAAATCCCTAATTACAGCCAAATTGACCAACCCCTAATGCTTTTTCTCATGATTTTGGAAATGAAATAGCTTTGAAATTTATCCTAAGTAAAGTGTTGTTTGCTTCGCGATTGGAGGCAAAAAATGTCTTTACTGCTTCACTTCAGAAAGTAGATTTTCTTCTGCCTTTAAGAAATTAAGTAAACGTGCTTTTGGAATTACAAGCCGTTTTTCACCGACTCGCACTGCAAGCCCTTCTTTTTTTACCAGGTTATAGGCTAACGTGCGAGAAATACCAAGAACATCTGCTACTTGATCAACAGTTAATGTTAGAGGTAAATCCTCAGATCTGTTCCAGCAAAGTGAGCTCATTTTAAATAAACCCCTTTCGGTTTGTCATAAAAAAGTTAGCATATACTGTTATTTGAAACTAAAGGTGGAAGCTCTTTACAGCTTATTAAATGGGTTTGTTTGGTGGTGAAGACTTTACCCCTTTTAGGGAGGAAAGTGCTGGGGGTAGAGGCAGACCAGCACCGACTACATCGTTCTCCTTGATATTGGTAAAGACTTTTGGAAGCAGGCTGATGGGGCAGCCTTCGCAGTGTATATTTAGACATAAGGTGCTCCTGTTTTGTTTTAGTAACTATTTAAGCTTAAGATTGTTCATAGATCACTCCTTTCAAAGGTTACTTTAATTTCTATGAATTATAATTAGTGCCAAGAATATTTACTTTTAAGAAAAGGCAAAAATACTCAGTTGCTTGTATTCATCTACAAACTTTTTGCCATCCTATTATTGTACAAAAAGAAAGAGCCACCCTGGTTGAGGTGGCTCAAACTAATATGGAGTTTTATTAATCACTTTTGGATACAAATAAATAGGGGCACATCTTTCGAGGTGCCCCATACCATGGTTTGTTTTTATTGAATCTTATTCACTTCTAACTGAAGGCTTCCACTGCCTTCTCAGCTTCTTCCGGCGATATCCCTTTCTTGACCAGCTCTTCCTTGTCCTTCTGTAGGAGATACTTGTATCTCTCCCCGAAGGTCATCTCTTCCAGTGTTTTCTGTTCTTTCATCAGCTATGCCTCCAGCTTTATTATCTTTCAGATATTATTAAAGCACCCTGTTGGGGTGCCTCTCAGTTGCTTCTCAACTTACAAATTTTACCAGTCCCATATCGTGGCTCCGATTAAATTCATTATACCACATCGTCAACAAAAGTTAATACTTTTTTTCGCGAATCCTTCTTATCGTCATAATGCCCATGTCAATTTTGCTGCCAATATGACCATAAACAGCAGAGTTTATATCAAGTTGTTTTGTTGCTTAGCAGCTATAGATGGTAGATGTTTTATTAACTGTGTTATTGCAAATCATTGATCAAGCTTTAATAATGAGGTGTTACTTTTAGAAATCTGGCAATTTCATTCCTCAACAAAATAGTCGCTATCAATTTTTTTGATTTCATAACATGAAACTTTTGAAACTCCGACATTGAAGTCAATCATAAGTTGAGCTAATTGATAACCATCAATTAGAATGATCTTTGTTCCTACTTTTGCAGCGTATTCCCAGGCATTTTTTGAATATGAAGAGGTAGTTATAAACACTCCTTTGTTAGCATTTTTGCCATGCAAGGCACCTACAAACTTATGAATCTCTGCCGGGGGGACATTATTTTCCCATCTTTTTGCCTGAATATATATTACGTCAAGACCGAGACGGTCTTCTTTAATTATACCGTCAATACCTTCATCACCACTCTTACCTATTGCTTCACCAGCGTCTTTTCTGGATCCCCCATATCCCATTTTAACCAGGAGCTCAACTACTAACCTTTCAAAAAATTGAGGTGATGCAACCTTTATCTCTGAAAGTAATTCAGCGGCCAGGTTGTCTCTTATAGTTTGGTATCCCTCTTCAATTAGTTCTTCAGGGGTTTGGACTCTTGGCTCTGGCTCTGGGGGGTCACCTGGATCAACTTTTATGAATTGCTGAAAACCAGGGTAGCGTTTCAATGTTTTATTGTTTACTTCTTTGGGGTCTTCAGCAAGTAGTTTCCTGCCAGATTCAGTGATTTTGATATAACCTCTCCTGGGTTTATCAAGTAATCCTGCCTTGACCAGGTATGTTCTGGCCCAGCCGACTCTGTTATAGAATAAGGCTTGAGTGCCGCTTGGTATGGGTTGTTTTCGTTCTTCTTCGGTTAAGTTAAAGTGATCAGCTAACTCGTCGGTAGCATCACGCATCTTGTATTCTTGTCCGTCAGAAACCAGTTTCAGTAAAGGTAGCATTATCGATTGATAATCCGGAATAGCCATAGTTAGGCCTCCTTTAAAGTTATACAAACATCTGTTGCAGCAAGCCTTTTTTCTGTTCCTGAAGTGCGCTGAGCTTTTCTTTTTCTTTTTCGATCTTACGGTCAAAGAGGGTAAGGAAGTTGGCAATTTTGGTTTGTTCGGGGAAGGAAGGGATGTCAATATTAAAGTTCTCAAAGGTTGTTTTATTCACTATTTGTGTAGCTGTTTTGCCGGCTAAGTTGATTAGTTTCTTTGTACCTATAGCAAGCCTGTAATATAAATATTCATTTGTTACAACATTGACTGGCTTAATGAAATTAATTTGTTGGTTACAGCAACAATTTTCTTTTACAATTGTATTTTTCCCAATACTTGCTATACAAGTGACCAAGAGGCTGTGTGCAGGAACAAAAGCGGAAAACTTTAAACCGCTCTCGCTAACATAACGTTCTGTAGACGTAGTGTATTTTGTTTTTATATCTGTTGGGGTTACAAACATATAAGAGCCATTGTAGTTTTCATGATTATTGGTTGGTGGTGTCTTACCTGTACTTATATCGCCAATCTCTTTTAGCTTTTTAACTTCCCACTCCGGGTATTCTTTCCCCTCATCATTCTTAAACCGAATCTCCCGGTTA
>SLAN01000248.1 GCA_007126865.1 Spirochaetales bacterium
CACGCGATCTCGTGCGGAATCGATCCAAGGTTTGTAATGGCCGAGCTCTACGGCTAGATCACCGGCGTAGCGCGTGGCAAAGGCGGCTCGATGCATATGTTCGACGCCGAGAAGCACATGCTCGGCGGTAACGGGATCGTAGGTGCACAGATTCCCGTCGCGACCGGCGTCGCGTTCGCCGAGATGTATCGAAAGAAGGTGCTCGGTGAGAAGAACTCCGGGTGTACCTTCTGCTTTTTCGGCGACGGAGCGGTGCATCAGGGCGCTTTTCACGAGAGTCTCAATATGGCGAGTGTTTGGAACCTTCCTGCCGTCTACGTAGTCGAGAACAACCAGTACGGCATGGGAACGGCAGTCTCGCGGGTAAGCGCGGTTACCGACTTCGATGTAAAGGCGGTCGGATACGCGATGTCCGGGACACAGTTGAACGGTATGGATTTTCTCGATGTATACGAAGGGTTCAGGGCGGCAGCGAAGGAAGCGATCGAAAACGAGCGACCGACTCTCATAGATTGCAAGACGTACCGGTATAAGGGACACAGCATCAGCGACCCGGCGAAGTACCGCACGAAAGACGAGCTCGAATCGTTCAAGGCACGCGATCCGATTACCCTTCTTCAGGGGCGCATGCACGAGGCCGGCATGATCACCGACGATGAGTATCGGGAGATCGACCAGCGGGTGAAGGACAAGGTGCAGGAATCGGTCGATTTCGCCGAGAGCTCCGACGAGCCGGCGCTCGATACGATGTATGAAGATATCTACGTTGACTAAGGATTCCAGGAGAACGGAACACTATGGCGGAAATAGCGGTACGCGATGCGCTCAATCAGGCGATCGATGAGGAGATGGAGCGCGATGAGACGGTCTGTATTATCGGGGAAGAGGTCGCGGAGTACGAAGGCGCCTATAAGGTAACTCGCGGTCTTCTGAAAAAGTACGGCGCTCCCCGTGTCCAGGATACGCCCATAACGGAGAACGGCTTCACCGGAGTCGGTATCGGTGCGGCGATGGTCGGCCTGCGGCCGATCGTCGAATGGATGACGTTCAATTTCTCGATTCAGGCGCTCGATCAGGTCATCAACAACGCGGCGAAAATGCGACACATGTCCGGAGGGCAGCTGAAGGTGCCGATCGTGTTCCGGGGACCGAACGGGCCGGCGGAATACTTGAGCTCGCAGCACAGTCAGGCGCTTCAAAGCATTTACGCGCACATTCCGGGACTCAAGGTAGTTGCCATATCGAATGCGTACGACGCGAAGGGCCTGTTGAAAAGTGCGATCCGTGATGACAATCCGGTTGTCTTCATGGAAGCGGAGCTCATGTACGGCTGGAAGGGAGAGGTGCCCGATGAAGAGTACCTTGTCCCAATCGGAAAGGCTGCCGTTCAGCGCGAGGGCGACGATGTAACCCTGATAAGTTTCGGGAAGACGATGCGCCCGGTGCACGAGGCGGCCGAGGAGCTGGCGAATCAGGGGGTCAATGCCGAGGTGATCGACCTTCGAACTCTGCGCCCGCTCGACGAGGAGACAGTTTACGCTTCGGTACGCAAGACGAATCGCGCCGTGATCGTCGACGAAGGGTGGCCGATCGCCGGCTACGGCAGCTATGTCGGCTGGCTCATCGGAAAGAACTGCTTCGACGAGCTTGATGCAGAGGTGGAGCTGGTGCACTCCGAGGACGTGCCCATGCCGTACAACCACACGCTCGAGCTGGCGGTCCAGCCGTCAACCGAGAAGGTCGTGGCTGCCGCCAAGCGCGTTCTGTATATGGAGTAAGAGAGCTATGGCTGAAAATGTATTGATGGTTGCGCTCTCGCCGACGATGGAGGACGGAACGATCGCCGGCTGGAGCAAGAAGGAAGGCGAGTCGGTGTCCGCCGGGGATGTTCTCTGTGAGGTCGAGACCGACAAGGCGACTATGGACTACGAGTCGACCCAGGAAGGTACGCTCCTCAAGATAATCAAGGGTGATGGGTCGACGGCGAAGGTTGGAGAACCGATCGCCATAATCGGCGAAGAGGGCGAGGATATCTCCGACCTCGAGGCGGAGGCGGCCGGCGGCCCGGCCGCCGGCACCGCCGATGAGACCGACAAAGGCGGTGAGGCCGATAAAGGCGGTGAACCCGGAAAGGGCGGCGAAGCCGCGAAGGAGCCGGCGGCGGGCGCCGGGCGCGGGCAACCGTCTTCGAGCGGTGCGAAGGCGCCGGCGAGCACGGCGGCGGCCTCTGCCGCGGGCCGCGGTGCGAGCGGAATCGTCAAGGCGTCACCTCTTGCGCGTAAGATAGCTTCCGATCGCGGAATCGACATCGCTCAAGTGCCCGGCAGCGGGCCGGGCGGTCGAGTCGTCAAGGCCGACGTGGAGGGCTTCGAGGGAGCGCCTGCCGCCGCCGCGGAAGAGGGCGCAGCCGAAGCCCGCCGAGTAACCGCCGCGCTACCGGGCGAGGATCGCACGATTCCGGTCAACCGGATGCGCGCGACCATCGCGAAGCGGCTCGGAGAAAGCAAGTTCCAGGCGCCGCACTTCTACCTCCAGCTTTCGGTGGACATGCGCGGAATCCTGTCGGCTCGCACTCGCTTGAACAAGGAAGTGCCGGAAAAGGTCAGTTTGAATGCGTTCATGATCAAGTTTTCCGCCGAAGCGTTGAAACGGCATCCGAACGTGAACTCGAGCTGGCAGGGCGACCATATAATCGAATACGGGAGTGTGGATATCGGACTCGCAGTGGAAATGTCGGCCGGCGGACTCATTACTCCGGTGGTGCGCAACTGCGGGAATCGCGGCATCGTCGATATCGATGCGGATCTGAAGGAGCTGATAGGAAAGGCTCGCGACGGAGGGCTTCAGCCGGAAGAGTACAGCGGAGCCACGTTCAGCATTTCCAATCTCGGCAGCTTCGGAATCGAGGAGTTTACGGCCATCATCAATCCGCCGGGCAGCGCGATTCTTGCGCTCGGAAATACCGAAAAGACGGCGGTATTCGACGAGAACGACAATATGTCGGTCGTTCCCAAGATGAAAATGACACTCAGTTGCGATCATCGGGTCGTTGACGGTGCCGCCGGAGCGCGCTTCCTGAACGACCTGAAGAGGATGATGGAAGACCCGGCGCGGGCACTGTACTGAGGCGATGGCGGTTAAGAGCTTGTCGGACCGACAAGCTCCGAGATGGAGAAGTAGATCATGGCGAGTGAATTTGATTATGATGTAGTGGTGATCGGTGCCGGCCCCGGCGGGTATGTAGCCGCCATTCGGGCGAGTCAGCTCGGCCTGAGGGCGGCGGTAGTCGAGCGTGACAAGCCCGGCGGTGTGTGCCTGAATATCGGTTGTATTCCGTCGAAAGCACTCATCCACCATGCCGGGACGTTCATGCACAAGAAGGACCTCGAGGATTTCGGTGTGAAGGTCGACACGAGCGGCTTCGATTACTCCAAGGTCTACAAACGAAGCCGCAACGCCGCGGATGCCCTGAGCAAGGGCGTGCAGATGCTGCTGAAGAAGAACAAGATCGACCTGGTCGCCGGCGAAGCGAGGTTCGTGAACAAGAACGAGCTTGCAATAGAGGGCGGCGACCGGAAGAAGGTCACCGCCGAGAACATCATCATTGCTACGGGCGGTCGTCCGAGGGAGATTCCCGGCTTCGAGTTCGATGAAAAGCAGGTGTTATCGTCTACCGGACTGCTCTATCTGCAGAAGCTTCCGAAGAGCATGGTCGTTATGGGAGGCGGTTACATCGGGATGGAGTTCGCCTACGTCATGAATGCGTTCGGCGTGGAAGTAACCGTGGTCGAGATGCTCCCCAGCATTCTGCCGGCATCCGATGCGGAGGTTACGAAGGTCGTACACAAAGCGTTCGAGCGTCGTGGCGTCAAGTTCCGTACCGGTACGAAGGTCGAGTCGATGGAGAAAGCCTCGGGCAAGCTTACGTTGACGCTGTCCAATGAGACGGGTAACGAACAGATCGAGGCGGAAACGGTGCTCGTCGCCATCGGCCGGGTAGCGAATACCGAGAATCTCGGTCTCGAGAACATCGGAGTACGACCGGAGAAGGGAGTGATCCCGGTCAAGGACTACTACCGCACGAGTGCACCGAACGTATTCGCGATCGGAGATGTGGTCGATACCCCGCCGCTCGCTCACGTTGCCATGAAAGAGGGCGAGATCGTCGCCGAGTACCTCGCGGGGAAGGCGAAGGAGACGCGCGTTGCCGCCGACGAGATTCCTGCAGCGGTCTATTCGGAGCCGCAGGTCGCCTACTTCGGTCCGACGGAGGAGGCGGCGAAGGAACGCGGATTGAAGTATGAGAGCGCTACCTTTCCGTATCGCGGAGCGGGCAAGTCGGTTGCCGTCGGACAGTCGGAGGGCATCGTGAAGATTCTTTACGAGCCGGAGACACACGAGATCCTTGCCGCTCACGTGGTTGGAAAGGACGCCTCCGAGCTTATCCATGAGTTGCTGCTCGCGAAGAAGTCCGAGCTTCTGCCGG
>SLAN01000186.1 GCA_007126865.1 Spirochaetales bacterium
AATCGAGGGCGTGAAGAAGCTGCACGGGACCGAGTTCGTCCTCGGGAGCGACTACATGGAGGTCGGTTCGCTGATCGGCCTCGCCGCGGTGAGTCACGGAGAGCTGATAATCGAGAAGGCGCAGCCGCAGCACCTGAAGATGTTCCGGCTCGCCTTTAACAAGCTCGGCGTGCACTGGGAGACCGAAGGTGACGATATCCGCGTTCCGAGCGGGCAATCGCTGGCGGTGGTGCCGGATTTCGGCGGAATGATACCGCGCATCGACGACGCCCCGTGGCCCGGTTTCCCCGCGGATCTGATCAGCATTATGGTCGTGGTCGCCACGCAGGCCGTTGGTACCGTCCTCGTTCACGAGAAGATGTACGAGTCGCGCATGTATTTCGTCGATCGGCTTATCGAGATGGGTGCGAGAATCATCCTCTGCGATCCCCACCGCGCAGTGGTCAGCGGCCCTTCGCGATTGCGCGGCTCCGAGCTCGTTTCCCCTGACGTGCGCGCCGGAATGGCTATGGTCATCGCCGCCCTGGCCGCCGAAGGGACGAGCGTCATCAGTAACGTGTATCAGATTGAGCGTGGCTACGAGAATCTCGCCGATCGTCTTCAGAATCTCGGTCTGCGAATCGCTCGTCGCTCCGATTGAGTAGCCGCTCGTAGGCGTCCCTGAGCGCGACAAACTCCGCACCGGTCCCGCCCTCGCGGTCGGGGTGTAGCTGTTGCGCGCGCTCACGGAATGCGCGACGAATCTCTTCCCGCGACGCCGGTCCGGACAAGCCGAGCGCGGGAGAGGCCTCCGGGTCCCACACAAGCTCGCCGTTCACGGTATCGCGGATCGATGGGGCGCCATCCGGGCGAAGCGAGTCGAGAAATGCCAGATGCTGTTCGAACGCCTGCTGTCCTGCGACACCGCGCAATCCGTTCACGATCTCTTCTACGGACAAGCCGGAAGACTCCAGACGTACGAGCTCGGTAACCGTGTTTCCGACTGCGATACGGCTGCCGTTGACTGCACTCAGATGTGCCCCCACCTGCCCTCGCAAGCCGGCATTGGCCGGAAGACCTCCTCTCATGCGCAACGCTCCGGCCACCACCCACAACCACTCCGCATCACCGCTATCCAGGCAGAGATGCCGCCGGTCGTGCCGGACCAGCTTCGCGACCGCTCTCGCCGGATACGCCCGGAGATCACGAATGTCGCGCCTTCGGTCCTTCCCGGCGGTCCGCGAGCCGACTTCCGGCGTGGCGAGTGCACGCCGAATCGCTACGCGCGCGCGCATCTCGGAGATAATCCGGTCGAGCAGCATTCCGCAAATCGCGCCTGCGACGGCGCCCGGCGGCCCGAGGGTCAGGCCGACAAGCGCTCCGCCGACTGTTCCGATATACGATCGTGGGAGTCTGATCATTGCGTACTTCGAATCGCCGCAGAAAGGGCCAGGAGAATGAACAGCGCCTGGACCGCTACCAGTGCTGCGAGAGCCGCACCGAACGGAAGTGCGATAAGAAGCAATCCGCCGAGAACCTCCTGTGAGTAGGTCCATATCTCGACGGCGAGATATGCGGCGAATGCCGGCAGCGGAAGGAGTAGCAAGGCAAACACCGGCGGACGATCGGCATACAGGCTTCGTCGAGCGAGTGCAAACGCGGCAGCTGCGATCGAAACCACCACTACGGTAAACACCGAGGCGAGCCGCCGGATTATCTCCTGTCGAACCGACTCCCGGACGAAATCGGGCATAGCGGCGTCGTCCAGGAGGCGAAGAAGGTCAACTGCCGTGAGTTCTCTCAGCTCGCTCTGGGCTCGGGAGCTTCGCAGCAACTGGGTCGAGCTCGTATGCAGAGGAATGATCGAGCGGAGACTTTCCGGTCTCGAGCCGATCACGTACTCGGCGTCGAATCCGCCGGTCGGATCGTCGGGGTCCAAACCGCGAACCGCGAGAACTCCTTCGACGAATGCGCCGAGCGGCGCCCGGAAGTAGTAGGCGATCCCGTCGTCGTCAACGCCGACCGCCCGTACCCCGACCGCGTATCGAGCGGCAGGCGCCCCGATGAGCCGATCGAAATGGATAACCTCGAACTCGTAATCTCCCCCTGTCTGTACATAGATAACATCGTTTTCACCCGGCAAACCGGCGATCTGGTCGAAATCCTCTACAAAGAACGCGATTTCGGCGGCTTGTTCTTCGGCCTCCGAAAGGTAGCGCCTCACGTCCTGATCGTCCGGATACTCCTCGCGCAGGTCGCGAAAGAGGTAATACGCTTCTATCGAACGCCCGTCGGTCAGAGCGCGCAGACCCTCCCGCTTGCGCTCGAACAGCTCGGTACGATCGTCGCCGCGGGCCGCACGCTCGATCTCGTCCCATGCCTCATCGGCCAGCTCGCGCGCCGAGGAGAGTCGCGGATCGAGATCGAATGCCTGACGCCCGTACAGGTGAGCCGTGAACCAGTCTCCCCGCTCCATCGCCGTTCGGGCACGCTGGTAGCGCTGTGCGGCCGTCTGACCGACCGGTCTCGCGGCCGCAGGAGCATCGATATCCGAGTCGGCGGTACCGAGCACATCGTCGGCCGCCGCCTCTTGCGCCTGCCGCAGATCGGAGAGCATTCGATCGGTTTCGTGACTGAGCGCAGGCATAACTATCGCAATGCTCTCGGCGTTACGCCTGGCCAGAGCGAATTGTTGCTCGCGCATATTGGCGGCAAAACGATCCCGGTAGTGGCGAACCATGCTGCTTGCCGCCAGTTGCTCGCCGGCACCATGGCGCACCGACGGTGTGAGAGCGAGCGCGAATACGCCCTGAAGCGCTGCGGCGGCAAGCGTGATGACCACAAGCGCTCTCAGAAACGTGAGTCGGTGAGATTCGGTCGCTAACTCCAGATCTCCGAGGATCAGCCCGGCGAATACAAGCAGACCGAACACGGTCGCGGAGGGAAAGAACTGAAGCCAGCGTATAGCAGCGTTGAAGAAGACCTAGCTCCATTAGAGTTCGCCGTCAAGGTCGAGCGCCGGCACCTCCAGTAACGACACGATGAACGCCACCGCCGCAAACATCACATAGGAGATGAACAGTACGATTCCGGCCCTCTGCAGCAGCGATCCCATACTCAGCCCCGTAACTCCAGCTGTATGCGTTCGGGAGACGGAAAAACCGGACCCACCATCGTAAGGGCGAGCCAGACCGCCGCAAGGGTCAGCACGGGACCGAATGCAGCGACTTCGGAGGAGAATACGAGCTCAAACAGACCGGCGGCCTCCGGTCCGTACAGGAACGGATAGAGAAAAACGATTACAGCGAACGCGAACAGAACGGCGGCAGCATTGAGCAGCGGCCAACGACTCATGTGCGCCAGGGTCCACGTGCCCGTGACCGCCAACGCGAAAGCGACAATCTCAACCCAGTATCTCGGTGTCCCGTACCGGTTCGCGATCGCGTTCAGCTGTTCGTGCGTGCGCTCGGCGGCCTCGACGAGTGTCGCGAGCAGCTCAGGGGGCCGGAATAGCACCGTCGGCCCTGTCTGCGCCTCTGCCATCGGCATTTGCCGATCGACTTCTACCAGCTCAATGTCACGATCGAACGGGTCGACGAACGCTTCCTCCAGGAAAGCGATTCCACGCTCGCCGCCACGTTCCAGGTACAGAACGCCGAGCAGGCTATAGCCGTCACGATCTGTTACCAACAGATCGGCCTGCGGAAACCTGGTAACTCCGCCGGAGCGAACGACCGGAGCGATCCGTCCGGGTGGCAGAGCAGCGGCGTCACGAATGGACGGGCCTTGTATATGTGCGATACCGAAGAGACTCACGAACAGAAGCCAGAGTACGGTTCCTGCGAGGCGTCGAAAGCGCCCGACGTACAGAAGCTTGATCAACGTCGCGGCAAATCCGAGGAGAACGGCCCATGGCAGGCCGTGACCGAGCGAATCGAGGAACAACGGAGCAAGTCGCGACGCTCCGGCGCCCGCGTCCGGATCATACCCCAGCCCGAAACGGACCCCGGCGGCGAGTGCGCCGATCGCTACCGAGTACACGATGACACGCAAAAAGAACGCAATAGAAACCTGTCCGACGGCTCTCACATCGGTTGCGATAGTAGCACGCCGTCTTGTGCGTGAGCAATCTATCGCTTGCCCACGATTTCCACAAAGTATCCACAGGCTCGCAGGGAGCGAACGGCATCACGTGTGGGCCTTCGAATGGCGCATTCTGTCTACTTTTTGCCACCCGAAGAATGAAACGGCGTATAAATCATTGAATAATAAAGAAATAATGCGAATCAACCGATGGCGGCAAAACGATTTACGCCATACTTCTTAAAATCTGTGTAGTAGCGGGCCGATTATCCCGGGTTTATCCACAGGAAGTGCACAGGCCATCTACTTGACATTCGACGGCGAAGTTGCACCTTCCCATCCGACGAGACGGTATCCTCTTCCCCGCTCGACTTCGATTCGCGGTGGGGACTCGGGGGCTGTAACAACCCGCAACTTCCGG
>SLAN01000125.1 GCA_007126865.1 Spirochaetales bacterium
ATTTCGAGTCGGCGGCGAACTGGCGGCTCGACCAGTGCGCGGAGTGCGGGATCTGCAGCTATGTCTGCCCCTCCCGGCGCCCGGTTACGCAGATGATTCTGCGGGCGAAGCCCGAGGTGAAGAAGATCGTTCGAGCACGGCGGAAGGCGCAGAAGGAGCGCGAGGCGGCGGCAAAGCAGAAGGCGGCGAGCTGAAACTATCGTGGGCGAGGAACAGCGTTCCCGTGGTCATCGCATGCCGCTCGCCGGCG
Organism: Spirochaetales bacterium; assembly: GCA_007126865.1. Lineage (GTDB taxonomy): Bacteria > Spirochaetota > Spirochaetia > DSM-27196 > SKKC01 > SLAN01. Next base: position 251 of record SLAN01000125.1, read on the forward strand.
CGGACACCGCCGACGAGCGGCGAATTCAGCCCGATGCTGAGCCCGACGCCGGTCCGGCCACTCGGCCGGACCGCGGGTCGGCGGCTTCGGAGTTCTTCTGACAGCCTCCTGTCCTGCGTCGATCAGCTTGCCTGCTTCAACGCTTCGTCGATCTGGTCGATAATCGGCTGGAGTTCCATCTCCACCTCGACTTGACCGGATTGCTGGATCCATTCCTGCAGCGCTTTTCGCACTGCTTTCAAGTGCGCTTCATTTCCGAGTAGAACCTTGCCGGTGATCTGCGCGCCGGCCTGCTTGTAGGTCTTCGGACGCGTCTGGAGTGTAGCCAGCTGCTTACCTGTCAGGTAGATCTTCGATATCATCTGCGCATCCTCCCGTACCGAATACGATACCACGCGATCGTAGGGAGTTCAGGGAGGTTTCGGCTCTATATGAGTAGACCGATTGTGCGCTACGGCGATATTACCAGGCGTACCCCGCCCGCGAAGTGCGCCATTTCGTCGAGCCGGGTGTTGATTCGCCCGGCGTCCAGGGGAACGGTTCCGGTTACCACTTCGTCGAAACGAAGTCGTCCCTGCTCGGCGAGAGCGAGAATGTACTCGATATCGCCCAATGTGTGGTCGCTCACGCCGATGACTTCCCGCTCGGCTCCGATGATCTCGCGATAGATATGAAGCGATGTCGGCTCATCTCCGATACCGGCGATCGCCGCACGCCCGCACGGCCGGAGCGCAGCGATCGCGGTCCCGATCGTTTCCGGGAGGCCGACAAGCTCGACGGCGACATCCACCCCGTCGCCTCCGGTGGCCTCGAGCAGGAGCTGGGCCGCGATCGCCGGTGAGGCGTCCTTCGGTACACGGACGGGAATAGCCCCGTATCCGGCGGCCGTTTCGAGACGGCCACTGTCGATGTCGAGAGCATACACGGCCAGTGCTCCCATCGCGCCGGCAAGCTGGACCGCCGACATCCCGAGTCCGCCGGTTCCGACGACGGCGACCGTCTCGCCGGCTGTAAGGCGCGCTTTGCGCAACGCGTGTACCGCCGTCGACGTCGAACACATCATGACCGCCGCGTGCTCGAAGCTGATCGAATCGGGAATCGGCACGGCGCTGCGAGACGGGATAGCGATGAACTCGGCGTACCCTCCGTCGCGGTGTTTTCCGATCATCTGCGCGCGCGGGCAGAATTGCTCCCGTCCGGAAAGGCAGTATGCGCACGCACCACAGGTGCAGAGGTAGTGCAGACAAACGCGCGTGCCGGCACCGAGCATCTCGCCCGAATCGTTTGCGGGCACGACGCCGTCGACGACTTCGCCGGCGACCTCATGACCGAGGGTCAGCGGCAACGTGCCGACCGGAGATGCGCCGCCACGGTAGTGCAGGTCCGATCGGCAGATCCCGGTGGCGCGAACCTTGACCAACACCTCGTTCGAGTTTGGTGTCGGAGTCGGGACTTCACGCTCGGCGAGCGGCGATCCGATTTCTGTCAGCTGAACGGCTTTCATAACGCGCCTACCATAGTGTGTGTCCGGACCGGCGGCAAGTCGCGCCCGGTTGTCCGGACGCACCGGGATATCTGAACCCGCCGGCGGCCGTGCCCGGCGGCCGTGCGGCGCGGGTCTTCTCGATCGCTGTTACACCGTGACGTTCACCGAAAGGCGCAGGTCCACATACGAGGCGCCGAGATGGAGTGTGTACTCGCCCGGTTCAACCGTCCACTCGCCGGCGTTCTCCTCGAAGCAGGCGAAATCGTCATCGGTGAGATAGAGAGTCGCCGACTTCTCTTCGTGCGGTTCGAGAAAAAGCTTCTCGTATCCTTTCAGCTCACGCGCCGGTCGGTCGACCTTTCCACCGGACGGTGGAGAAACGTAGAGCTGTGCGACTTCGGCGCCAGGCAGATCGCCGGTGTTGCGAACGGAGAAAGAGACCTTCCAGAGGCGCGGTTTTCGATTTACCGGCGGAGTGTCTGTGCCGGAACTCCGCCGGTGTGAGCTCTTTCCGGCCGCACTCGGCATCGGTACCTCGTGTACCTCCGGCGCAGTGTACTCGAAGTGTGTGTACGAAAGTCCATGGCCGAACCAGTACCGTACCGGCTTACTGCTCTTCTCGTACCAGCGATAGCCGACGAACACCCCTTCCTCATATTCGATGGCGTATGGCCAATCCACATCGACATTGGAGGGACCCGGTTTGAGCGGATGTTCGCCCTCGGGTTGTCGGTCTTCGGGCCGTCCACCGTTGGGGATGTACCCGGCCCCTGGGGAGTCGGCGAAGTCGACCTCGATCGTGAAGGGGAGCTTACCCGAGGGGTTGATCTGGCCGAAGAGCGTGTCGGCGGCGGCGATCGCCCCCTGTTGCCCGCAGAAAAACGTGTAGAGTATGGCGGCGGCCGAGTCGTGCCACGGCATGGCCACTCCGCCGCCCGAAACCACCGAAACGACTGTCTGCTGATTCAGCGATCCGGCGCGAGAGATCAGGGCGTTCTGATCGGCGGGCAGCGAGAAGTCGCGATCTGCGCCTTCTCCTTCGGTTTCGAAACCGGTGAACACGAACACGAGTGCGGCGCTCTCGAGCTCCTCATCTGAAGGGTCGGCTCGATAGATGACGTTCGCCCCTTCGGCCACAGCGTTTATCGCCTCGAGGAACGATTGCTGGTTGAAGCCGACTACATATCCGGAGCCTTTCCCGCTTATCGGCGTTCGAACCGCCCAGTTGCCGGTAACCAGCACCGTCTCGCCGTCGTGTACGTGCGCGGGCAGTACCCCGTCATTCTTCAGAAGCACAATCCCTTCGCTCGCAGTCTGATATGCGACCGCCTCGTGTTCCGGAAAGCGTTCGAGCTGTTCCGGCATCTCCCAGCGGGCACCGGTAAGAAAACCCATCGACGCACACGCGGAGAGCACGCTGCCGGCCATGCGTCGAATACGCGGATCACCGACCAGCTGCTTCCGCTTTGCCTGCAGCGCCTCACCTTCCGGCATCTCCAGATCCTGCCCGGAGGATGCAACAAGCTCGCCGTCGGTAACCGATGTCCAGTCGGTCATGACCAGTCCGTCGAATCCGAGTCCTTCGCGCAGCAGACCGTTGATCACTGTATCACTCTCGCCACAGTACTCCCCGTTGAGCTGGTTGTAGCTGGTCATGACCGCCATGGTTCCCGCGTGCACCGCCGATCGAAAGGCCGGCAGGTAGATCTCCTCGAGCGCTCGGCTCCCCACGATTGAGTTACTGAGTTTTCGGCACCAATCGCTGTTGTTCGCAATGAAGTGCTTCACCGTCGCCATCGTCCCGGTCTGTTGCAGCGCGGTAACGTAGATACGCACGATCTCCGAGGCGAGAAACGGGTCCTCGCCGGTGTACTCGAAGTTACGGCCGTTCTGTGCCATGCGGTAGATGTTCACCCCGGGGCCGAGCAGGACGTGGATTCCGCCGGCACGACACTCCTCCCCGACGCTACGGGCGTACGCGCCGACGAGCGAGCGGTTCCATGTCGCGGCAAGGCTCACCATACTCGGAAACGCAACCGTCTTGTGCAGCTTTCCGGACGGCACACTATCGCGCAGGTGCACTCCCTGACTTGCATCGAAGAGCTTGATGGCCGGAATGCCGAGCCGGTCGTTTGCGCGAATCACGAACCCGTCGCCGACAGCAAGATCGAACTGCTCATCGTCGCTCATCATCTCGAGTAGTTGCTGCGCCCACTCCCCCGCTGTCGCCCGGTCGACAGGCGGATTGAACGGGACCAGGCCGGCACGCTGTAGTGCGTCACGAAGTCGTATATCGTTTGCGGTCATGTCAATTCCTCCGGCAGGTACGATCTCACGCTCCGCCTTTGATGTCGAGTCGCCGAAACACCACTGTCGCCGAAACACCGCACTCGTAGCTCTCCGCCCGGGAAATGAGCGCACGACACAATGGTGCTCAGCACGTGAGTGCACAATCGGGCGCACCTGCGTTACCATGGCACATTCAGGAGGTACCGAATGGGAGACCAGTATCATGAGCCTGCCGGCGAGTTGTCGGGCCGGACACGAGATCTCACCCGCGTGCTCGTAAGTCTCAAGGAGGAGATCGAAGCGATCGACTGGTATAACCAGCGCATCGAGCTCGCAAGCGACGAACAGGTGAAGCGGCTTCTCCGCCACAATCAGGAAGAGGAGATGGAACACGCCGCAATGGCGCTTGAGCACCTTCGCCGCACGATGCCGGGA
>SLAN01000309.1 GCA_007126865.1 Spirochaetales bacterium
CACGGGGCACCGAGCGCTCCGAGTATCGTCTCTGCGATTCTGTCGGGTGTGCAGGTAAAGTTCGGCGTCTATCTCCTCGTTCGGATGCAGTGGGTCTTCTCCCCGGCGATCGACGCGGCGCCGTTCTTTGCGGTCGTCGGGTTCATCACCGCGGTCGTCGGCTTCCTGCTCGCGATCGCGCAGAAAGACATCAAACTCATTCTCGCCTACCATACGGTGAGCCAGGTCGGTCTGATCGTCCTCGGGCTCAATCTCGGCCCCGAGGTCGCATACTGGGGCGGAATGATGCACATCGTGAACCACGCCCTGTTCAAGGGGCTGCTCTTCCTTACCGCCGGTATCATTATCGAGGAGTACGGAACGCGGTACTACAACGAGATTCGCGGCGTGTTCCGGCGGATGCCGATAGTTGCTATCGCCGCGCTCGCCGGCGTGCTCGGCATAACCGGGGCGCCGTTCTTCAACGGGAGTATTTCCAAGTACTTCATCCAGCGAGGAATGCAGGGAGAGCTCGGTGAGCTCGGTATGTTCATCATCAATTTCGGCACCCTCCTGTCGTTCGTGAAGTACTCGACGATTCTCTTCGGAAAGCCCACCACCGATGCACCGGTAGACCGCGATCCGTTCGTCGGGGGAGTGTCGCTGACCTTCGGCCTCGCGTGCCTTGCGGGCGGAATCTTCGGCGGTGCGGCGATCGCGCTGCTCTTCGGACAGGAGTACTCGATCGCCGGTGCGTACGAGGCCGAGAAGATCATCGCATTCGTGGTGACGCTCGTGCTCGGCGTGCTGAGTTACCGGTTCATCGTCGAGCGTATCGGCGACTTTCTTGAGTCGGTACGCACCTATCGGTTCAACTTCAACCAGGTGACGATGTTCCTGTCGGCATTCTTCGTTTCGCTGTTAGCGTACGCGTACATAACGGTGTGAAGAACACGGCGTGAATCGCACCGCGCCCGATGCGCGCCGGCCGGCGGATGCGGTCGCCGGTGTGATCGATGCGCGCCGGCCGGCGGATGCGGTCGCCGGCACCACACCACTACGCGAGCGTAGAGTAGACCATGAACGCGCCGACGATAACCACCGCTGCCGCGAATATGGTGCGCAGCAGCCGCGACGGCAGATACCGCTTCGCAACCGCTCCGCCCTGCATACCGACGAAACTGCCGGCGGCAAAGAGGAGCGAAGCAACGACGGGAATCGTGTTCGCGGCGCCGACGTTGGAGATGAAACCGGAAACCGATGTCAGCGCGATGGCGACCAGCGAGGTCGCGAGCGCATGCTGAATGGAAACTCCCGCTACAAGCAGGAGCGCCGGCACCAGTAGAAAGCCTCCCCCTACCCCGAAGAGGCCCGAAAGAAATCCGGTCAACGCCCCGGCTCCGAGCAATTTCGACGCGCAGGAGAGGCTCGCCTGGGGGCGACCGTGCTCGTCGGTTCGACACGCGAAGCTCCCGCCAACCGGGACCTCGGTGCTCGAGGCGCCTCGCAACATCTGAACACCGACAGCTACCATGAGCACGGCAAAGAGTAGTACCACCAGATCGTCGGACATCCCGGCGCCTGCGAGCGCGCCGAGCGGTGCGACCGCGATACCGCCGACTCCGAGAATCAAGCCGGCGCGCCACAGCACCTGCCCGCTTTTCGCCTGGATAATCGCGCCGAAAAGCGAAGTGACGCCGACGATTACCAGCGACATCGCTACGGCGGTGCGAAGCTCCATTCCGAGCCCGTATACCAGAAGCGGCACGGCGAGAATCGAACCCCCTCCCCCGGTCAGTCCGAGGGAGAGGCCTACGAGCAGACCGAACACCGCGGCCAGGATGACTGTTACCGGTTCCATAGCATCGCCTGCACGGTCACGCTGCCGACACGGTCATGCAGTGTTCGCAGTCCCCGTCGAGCAGCACGACATCGTGACCTATGCTCGCCAGAAACGAGGCGGCCACCGCCGCTCGACGTCCGGTCCGACAGTAGACGTAGTACCGCTTCCCGATCTCGAGCTTCTCCAGCTGCGTGCGGATACGCGTGTGGGGAATGTGGATGGCTCCCTCCACGTGAGCGCTTCCGTATTCATCGCTTCGCCGTACATCGAGCACGATGTCGTTCTCACCGAGCTTGTCCGTGGAGAAGTCCTGGAACCGCTCGAACGCGAGAGAGGTCAGCTGATTCGGCGCATGGGCCTTCAGCTCGTCAAAGCGCACGTACCCGGCGATGCGGTCGAGGCCGATTCGGTACAGAAGCCGCCGCGCGGTATCGACATCCTCGTCCGATTCCACCACGAGGAGGATGCGCTCATCTTCGGTTACCACGGAGCCGGCCGCGTTCGTGAACTCCGAGCCCTTCATCGGCGAGTTGATCGCCTGCGGGAGTCGTTCGGAGAGGAACGCTTCGCGGCTTCGCCGTGTATCGAGCACACGCGTCTGCGGACGCTCCGCCTCCGCGAGGAAGGTGGCCGGATCGAGGTGGGGTGCATCCGGCGGCCCGCCGGTTACTTCGATGCCGTCGCGATTAACCTGCTTCATCCGCGCGAAATAGAGAGGAGGCTCCGGCTGACCGGTCAGGACATCACCCACAAAGCTCTCCGGCTTCGTGCGGGCGAGTGACAGTGCGCCGTTGAAGCGGCGTTCATAGCCGAGCCTCGAAGTCGGCACCGCCCCGAGCGCCTTGCCGCAGGCGCTTCCGGCTCCGTGTCCCGGAAGCACCTGGAGGAACTCCGGCAGATCCTCGAGCTTCGTCCCGAGTGATTCGGCGAGTGTCCGTGCCGACGGTTCCATCGCCCCCTTGACGCCGGCCGCCGACTCGAGCAGATCGGGCCGGCCGACATCACCGACGAACAGAAAGTCGCCGGTGGCGATTGCGATCGGTTCGGTTGCCCCACCGCCCCGGTCGGTTACGAGAAAACTCAGGTGTTCCGGTGTGTGGCCCGGGGTATGCACCGACCTGAAATCGATATTCCCGACAGCGAACGTGCTTCCATCCTCCAGAAACACCGTGTTCGGCCGATCGCCGACCCAGTTGTACGACCAGTCTGTTCCACCCATCGCGGAGAGGTAGAGCGTGATTTCGGGGTCCTGAGCGAACTCCCGGGCGCCGCTTACGAAATCGGCGTGGATATGGGTCTCCGCGACCGCGGTAATCCGAAGATCGTTCTCCCGAGCGATTCGATGGTACTGGTCGATATCGCGTTCGGGATCGATCACGATCGCCTCGCCGGTCACCTGACACCCGATTATGTAGGCAGCCTGAGCGAGCCCGGTATCGTATACCTGTTTCATGAACATATGCGTTCTCCTTTGTTCGTCGGTTCCTTTGTTCGTCGGTTCCTCTATTCGTCGGTTCTTCCGTAGAATCCTTGGTATACACGAGACTATATTAAGAAACCGCTACATTGACAAGAGGAAATATATGTATTATTTCATCCGCAACAGAACACAACGGATTCAAGGAGAACGGTATATATGTTGGACGCAATTACCGGACCGTGGCCCTGGTATGTGACGGGCCCACTTCTCGGACTAATGGTACCGATACTCATGTTCGCGGGAAACAAACACTTCGGTGTGTCGACATCGCTCCAGCACATCTGCGCGGCGACGATCAAGCCGAAGGCCAAGTACTTCCAGTATGACTGGAAGCAGCAGGCGTGGAGCCTCGTATTCGTAGCGGGAACGATCATCGGCGGAATTCTCGCGGTAACGCTCTTCGGCGCCGACTCGTCGCCGGCGCTCTCGGAGGGTGGTCGCGGGCTTTTCGCCTCCTGGGGAATGGAGGACCCGGCGCGGCTGCAGCCGGCGGAGATTTTCGCGATCGGCGGCGGAAATGTCGTCCGTCCGCTGCTCTCGCTCGGACTCGGCGGCTTTCTCGTCGGATTCGGCGCCCGGTACGCGGGCGGATGCACCTCCGGCCACGCGATCATGGGCACTTCCCTGCTCAACGCCGGGTCGTACGTGGCGACCATCTCGTTTCTCGTCGGCGGTTTCGCCGTCTCGAACCTCATCGTTCCGCTCATTATGAGCCTGTAGGAGGAGACAGCCATGGCTTTGCTTAAATACCTGATTATCGGAGTATACTTCGGGATCGTGCTGGTGAAAGGCGAGGTTGTCTCCTGGTACCGCATTCAGGAGATGTTTCACCTCCAGTCGCCGTACATGTATCTCGTGATCGGCAGCGCGGTCGTAGTCGGAATTATCACCGTGCTGCTTGTGAAGACGTTCAACCTCAGATCGTTCGGAGGCGAGGAGCTGAACCTCAAGGGCAAGCCGTTCAACAAGGTCGGCAACACCGCCGGCGGCGTGATATTCGGCTTCGGCTGGGCACTCGCCGGAGCGTGTCCCGGGCCGATGTACGCGCTGATCGGCGCCGGTTACTGGAGCATACTCATCGCCGTATTCTTCGCCCTTCTCGGTGCGCTCGTATACGGTTACCTGAAGCCGATGCTGCCGCA
>SLAN01000087.1 GCA_007126865.1 Spirochaetales bacterium
AAGGAGCTCGAGGCGCTGTTCGGGCGACGGGTGCTCTCGCGGGGAAACGAGGTTCACATCGAAACGGAGAACCCAACCGAGCGCGAGCTTTTTTCGAGCGTACTTCGGGAGCTTGAAGGGATGGCACGACGCGGCCAGAACCCCGGCCCGGCGGTAATACGCAGTCTTTATCGAAGCCTGCGCACGAATGAAGGTGCTTCGGTCGAGCTGCTTCGTTCGAAATGCATAACGGTTCCGGGCGGATTCGGCGTAGTCTACCCGAAAGGGGCCGCACAAGCCGCTTTTATTGAAGGGCTCGACACGAAGGAAATGTCGTTCTGCGTTGGACCTGCCGGAACGGGGAAGACCTTTCTCGCGGTTGCGCACGCACTGTCGAAGGTTCTCGCGCGCGAACGGCGGAAGCTCATCCTCACCAGACCGGTGGTGGAGGCGGGAGAAAGCCTCGGTTTCCTTCCCGGTGACCTGACACAAAAGATCAGTCCCTACCTGCGCCCCCTCTATGACGCCATGGAGAGCCTCGTCCCGGCCGACGTGATTGCCCGCATGGATGAGAACCGAATGATCGAAGTTGCGCCGCTGGCATACATGCGGGGGCGGAGTCTGCGTGACTGTTATGTGATCCTCGACGAGGCACAGAACACCACAAGAGAGCAGATGAAGATGTTTTTGACCCGCCTCGGCGAGGGGTCGACCGCGGTCATCACCGGCGATATTACTCAGATCGACCTGCCGAAAAGTCAACAGTCCGGTCTCATCCACGCCCTGGAAATCCTCTCCGGCATCGAGGAAATTCACTTCTCGCACTTCGCCGGCCGAGACGTCGTGCGCAGCGGTCTGGTGCGCAAGATCGTACATGCATATGAAGCCGAGTGATCCCGAGGGGCCTGACGGGGCCCGATCCTCTCCCGAGAACGACCGGGAGTCGCCGGTCAGCGTACAATTCGGTTCGACGGAAAGCGTATCGCTACCGTTGCGCGATCTGGAGTCGCTTGCCGAGCGCGTACTTTCGGCGGAAGGCTTTGCGGGGCACTCTATCTCGGTTCTCATCGAAGGAGATGAGGCGATTCGCGAGCTCAATCGCCGCTATCGCGGATTGGACGAGCCGACCGACGTTCTGACCTTTGTTTCCGCAGAGTCTGCCGGTTATCCGGTCACCTCCAGCGCGGAGGTCGGTGAACGCCGTCACGCCGGGGACATCATCATTTCTCTCCCGGCTGTCCGCCGGAACGCCGACACTTTCGGTATAGAGGAGGAGAAAGAGCTGCAGCGTGTTCTGATACACGGTGTGCTCCACATATGCGGCTGGCAACACAAGAGCAACGACGCCGACGAGCCGATGCTGCGGCGTCAGGAAGAGCTGCTTCGTTCGCTCGTTCCGGGGACGGCGTCGTGAGCATTCTGGATAAGCTGTTCGGAAAACGAAGCGATGAGCAACCGTCGAGCGACGATTTGGTCTCCGAAAAAGAGGAGATGATCCGTGGTGTGGAGACACTTTCCGATACCACGGTCAAGGAGGTTATGGTACCGCGTATCGATGTCGCCTTCCTCGGTGTGAACATGAGCGGCATCGAAGTTTTCGAAAAAGTCGTTGCATGCGGCCATTCGCGTTTTCCGGTCTACCGCGACAATATCGACAATGTCGTCGGAGTGCTCTATGCGAAGGACCTTCTGCGTTTCCTGATCACGAATGACGAAGTCAAGGTAGATGCGATTATCCGCAAGCCGTATTTCGTTCCCGAAAGCAAGCGGCTTGACTCGCTTCTTAGGGAAATGCGACGACGCCGAGTACACATTGCGGTGGCTGTCGACGAATACGGGGGAGTCAGCGGAATCGTATGTCTCGAGGACATCATCGAGGAAATCGTCGGCGATATCCAGGATGAGTTTGATAACGAGCAGGAGGAGCTCTTCGACCTCGGAGATGGCACGTATCTCGCCGACGCGCGGTTGAGTATCGAAGAGCTGAACGAAACGCTCAGTGTCGACATTCCGGAAGAGGACTTCGATACACTCGGAGGTTTTGTGTTCGATCTCTTCGGAAAAATACCGAGCAAGTTCGAGAAGGTCGGATACGACGGACTCGAGTTCATAATCCAGGAGATGGATGGTCACAAGATCAAGACCGTGAAAGTATCATTCGTGGGGAAGGCCGGCGATGCCGGGGAAGCGGCGAAGTGACCGGCTGTCGGTTCCGGGCTTGGCGCTCGCGGTGGCCATGCTCCTCCTTGCAGCTCCCGCGCTTTCGGGGCAAACCGCCCGAGACCGGTTCGACGCGGCTGAGTCGGCCGCCGAGGCCGAAGAGTTCACGACTGCTGTTCAGTACTATCGCGACGCGCTCGACCTGAACTCCGGATTTCGGGATGCGTGGTATGGGCTCGCGATTGCATATCGCGAGTTGAACGAGCTCGACGAGGCACTCGATGCGGTGCGAGAAGCCCGGCGGCTCGGCGAGCGTGATACCTCGACTATCACGCTCGAAGGCGATATTCTTCTGCTCCGAGGCATGCTCGACGATGCTCGCGTTGCGTTCGAACGTGCGCTTGAGATCGAACCGAACAATATCGACGCACGCATCGGACTGGCGGAGCTCGATCTGGCTGATGACCGGCGAGCGAGGGCGATCGACACATACCTCGATGTGCTTGAGCTCGAGCCTCAGAGCAGGCGTGCCTTGCTGGCACTAGCAGTGCTTTATGACGATCGCGGCGACAGCGAGACAGCGGAGAGATATCTCTCCCTGGCGCTCGACTTTCATCCGCGAGATCCGCTGGTCAACGAGCTTCTCGGCGACTACTTCCTTTCAGAACGTGAAGTCGAACGTGCGCGGCAGCACGCCGAGACGGCGGTCACGCTGGACGAACGGTTCGTTCGAGGATGGGCTCTACTGGCCCGGGTTGAGCTCCAGGCGGGCGACTTCGAGGCAGCGCAGGAGGCCGCACGGACGCTGGTCGATATCGATTCGGAAGACAATCGTGCATGGTATCTATTGGGGCTCGCACAGCGCGGGCTGAACGACTACGAGGCGGCCGTCAACGCGTTCGATCGGGCGACCACGATTAATCCGGATGATGAGCTCGCCCGTCTCGCGCTCGAGAGTACGGTGGTCGGCGGCTTCGAGCTGGAAGATGATGTGCGTGAGCGCGTCGCCGCATACCGGTTCAACCGCGGTGCATCGCTCGCGGATGAGAATCTTTTCATACAGGCGACCGCCGACTACCGTCGCGGGTTATCGCTCTACCCATTTTCCCGAGATGGGCGCTATGAGCTGGCGGTACTCCATCGCCGTCGCGGCTTGACCGGGAAGTTTCTCGAGGAACTCCGGGTACTGCAATCGCTCGGGTTCGAAGATCGTGAGATCACCGACGGTATCTCTACATATGGGAGCGTTCTCGCCGAAGGAGTCGCGGCGGGCTGGGGTATTGACCAGTTCGATACCCCGCGTGACCGCATGACATTCGGGCTCTTCTACTACGACCCGGCACCGCGTGGTTCTCGTCCGCATGGCGCTCACTATGCGACCGAATACCTGCGCCACCGCCTGCTCGGATATGAGATCCTCGAGGCAGCGGATGAAGTTCGCCCGGTATCTACTGCCGCCGACGCCTTCCGCGTCGCGAGGGCGGATGCGCTCGACTACTACGTCATCGTCGACTTCGCCGAGTTCGACCGCAGTATCGGTATGGCGGTGGAGCTGAGGCATGCGGATACCGGGAATCTTATCGCCGAGCTGAGAGCACGGCGAAGCGGGGCGCGGCGGGTGCAGCGGGCCGCCGCCGCGGTTGTATCCGCGATCGAGGCGGAGCTTCCCGCCCGCGGGCGTTTGCTCGAACGCAGAGGTGGCGCGGTGCTCGTGAATCTCGGGAATGCCGACGGGATCGAGATAGGCGAGGAGTTATTGGTCGTTCGACGCGAACAGTTCGCTACTGCATCGGACCGTGTCGGCTATCGGTTCGACGAGGACGATCTTGTCGGGCGGATCGAGATCACCGCTGTGGACGATCTTGTGAGCGAGGGGCGCCTGACGAGAGAAGGGTTCTTCGATCTGGTGGAAACCGGCGACACGGTTCTGCAGCCGCTGGAGGGACGTGTGGAATCGATCGACGATCGCCCGGCATATGCGCCGCTGTATTGGCGGATCAGGGAGCTTAGAGGCGCTCGATGAGTACTTTTTGTGTCTGTCGATGGGTCGGTTTCGTTTTGTGACGGTGGTGGGCGATTTAGTATTGCGCCCCGCGGCACAAAATTGACACCATTTTCACTTTCCCGTATCATTCAGATGAACGCCAATAGGGAAACATTTTCACGAGGAGAGATAGTATGAAGATCGCAATAAATGGGTTCGGCCGAATCGGACGAAATGTGTTCAAGGTAGCGCTCGAGAAGGGAGTAGAAGTCGTCGCGCTCAATGACATCATGGACACGAAGACGATGGCGTA
>SLAN01000107.1 GCA_007126865.1 Spirochaetales bacterium
CGGGAACGAGAACGTTGCGGGAACTGAGACTACTCTGCTGCAACTCCAATGTGCGTGTCTCCTTCACTCTGCGAGGAATCGCCTCCGAGCATGAGATAGCCGAGTCGCCGTTCGTCGGCTTGTTCGGCCGATAGCGTTGCGACGATCCGGCCGTCGTACATCACCGCAATTCTGTCGCTCAGTGAGAGAATCTCATCGAGCTCCGCCGAGACGAGCAGGACTGCCGTGCCCTGATCGCGCTGCCGGATAATCTCCTGATGGATGAACTCGATCGCCCCGATGTCGAGACCGCGTGTCGGTTGTGAGCAGACGAGGAATTCGGGCTTTCGCGAGAACTCTCGCGCGACGATCACCTTCTGTTGGTTGCCTCCGGACAGCGTTTTGATGATCTGCTCCGGATTCGGTGGGCGGATATCGTACTCTTCGACGAGCTTCCGGGCGTTCTCCTTGATCCGTTTTTCGTTTCGGAAAAGAAAGCGCTCGACAAACGGGTGATCGGTATGCAATCCGAGAATCAGGTTGTCCGAGACGCTGTAATCGAGGATCAATCCTCTCTTGTGCCGATCCTCCGGGATGTAGCTCACTCTGCGCTTCTTGATTCTCATGGGGTTGAGATTATGAATGGGATTCCCATGGAGAGTAATCCGACCCGACTCCGGTCTGGTGAGCCCGGTAATCGCCTCCACCAACTGCTGCTGGCCGTTACCTTCCACGCCGGCGATTCCGAGCACCTCTCCGCTTCGTATATCGAGGGAGATATCCTTTACAGCCTCCGTTCCCCGTTGATCGCGTACGGAAAGCCCTTCGATCGATATGATGTTATCGCCCGGTGTTGCAGGGCTCTTTTCCACGCGCAGCAGCACCTCTCGCCCGACCATCATCTCCGCCAGCTCGCGGTCATTCGTCTCCGGGGTGTTGCGGGTACCGATGAGTTTCCCGCGACGCAAGACGCTCACCCGGTCGGAAATCGCGAGCACCTCTTTGATTTTATGGGTGATGAAGACGATCGTGTTTCCCTGTTCCCGCAGGTTCTGCATCACCTCGAAAAGCTCTTCGGTTTCCTGAGGAGTCAGTACGGCTGTCGGCTCATCGAGGATAAGTACCTCAGCTCTGCGGTACAGCGCCTTGAGTATTTCCACGCGCTGTTCCTGACCGACCGATATGTCGGCGACCTTTGCGTGGGGGTCCACTCTCAGCCCGTAGTCCGCCGCGAGTTTCGCAACCTCCGAGATTGCCTTCCTGTAGTCGATGAAGCGGAACCGGTGCGGCTCCGCACGAAGTATTACGTTTTCCGCGACCGTCAGCGTATCGACGAGCATGAAGTGCTGAAACACCATGCCGAGACCGAGATCGATCGCGATTTTCGGATCGGTTATGTCTGCCTGCTCGCCCCGCACCAGAATCTCACCGGCATCGGCCTGGTACAAGCCGTAGACAATGCTCATTAGCGTGGACTTACCGGAACCGTTCTCGCCTACGACCGCATGAATCTCGCCTTGCCGGATCCCGAGGCTGATATCATCGTTGGCGACCACTCCGGGGAAACGCTTCGTGATATTTCGAGTTTCGAGGATGTTCGTCACCCTGACCTCTCCGGATATTCAAGTCTGTTGCGATGTCCGACAAATTCCATGCGAGCTTCGGAAGTTAAGCGTGAGCGCCTTCCGAGATTCGGTCGCGAGTACGGCTCGACGGCAGTCGTCGGGGGCGCAGAGATCGGAGCCGTATACGCGTTTCTGGCCCCCGTGTCGGTCATGTGCCCGGGGCGAACGGTATCGAACGTTGCCCCGAATCCGTGCGTCAGTCGTGAGCGCTCACGACATCGATTTCACCGGCGACGATGCCTTCCCTGATCTCGTCGAGACGATCAAACACCTCGGCGGGAATGATATCGCGGGTATACTCGAAATCGGTAGTCCCGACCCCGCCTTCAGCAACACCGAACTCGTGGATTCCCGGCCGGAACTCACCGGCAACGAGGTCTTCCACGACCTCATATACGGCCACGTCGACTCGCTTGAGCATCGACGTCAGAATATACCCCGGCGCGAGATGGTCCTGATTGTCGTCGACTCCGATAGCGTAGAAGTCCCGCTCCTCGGCTGCTTCAAAGACTCCCATTCCGGTTCCACCGGCGGCGTGGTATATGATGTCGGCGTTGCGGTCCCGCTGACTTATGGCGAGCTCCTTGCCGCGTCCGGGGTCGCCGAAGTCACCTGCGTAGTCAACGAGTACATTCACATTCGAGTCGATATACTCGACACCCTGTTCGTAGCCGACCTGGAAGTTGTGTATTACCGGGACCTCCATTCCACCGACGAAGCCGACCGTGCCGGTTTCGGTCATCATGGCGGCAAGTGCGCCCACGAGGAACGAACCCTCATGCTCTTTGAATATGAGCGACGCTACGTTCGGCTCGTCGACGACAGCATCCACGATTGCGAGTCTGGCGTCGGGGTAGTCCATCGCAACCGCTTCAAGGCCCGACTCCTGGAGAAAGCCGATGGCGATCACGAGATCGTATCCCGCCTCGACGAAGGAACGTTGATGGTCCTCCATTTCAGCGACGTCGTCAGGCTCGACGAAGTCGAATGTTATGCCGAAATCGTCGGCCGCTCTTTGGACTCCCGCGTATGCCGCGTCGTTAAACGACTGGTCCCCGAGTCCGCCGATCGAGAATACAACCCCGACCCTGATCTCGTCCGGATCGACCTCTTCTTCGACCCCGGCCGCAAACACAGCCGCCGGGGCGGCTACGAGGAGCAACCCGGCCAACAGTAGTACCCAGCTTTTCCGCATACCAAACCTCCTTATGATAAGGTATTTCAGGCAGTGCTTTTTCCGTAGGCGGTGCCAGCATGATCCACCCGCACTGTCTCAGTCAATGATCGTCCATCATAACTGAGGTGAGGGCAAATCGCTACATCTACGAGTTTGTCGGACTTCACTTCGGAAACGAGTATTGGCAGGATACCGTTGCACGGTCTTGTTCCCAAGACAGATCTCGGGCTTAAGCGGACTACGCTACGCGTAGCCCGCGAAACCTCCACGGTCTTGTTCCCAAGACAGATCTCGGGCTTAAGCGGATTTGGTCTCCGGTCGCCAACCTCCTGTTGGCTCCCTCCGACCCGCCTGCGTCCCTAAAACGGCATCCTGCCGTTTTGCGCTCCAGGTATTCGCGCCGGGACTTCGTTTCAGATCCGCCCCAAGGCAAAAAAGCCCGCCGACCGACCACAAGGGTCAATCGGCGGGCTTTGTCGGGCTGGGCGGATTTGAACCGCCGACCCCTGGTCCCCCAGACCAGTACGCTGACCACTGCGCTACAGCCCGATTCGGGCGAACGCCCGAAAGCACTGCGCAAGGTAGCACTTAGGGGGGGCGCGGTCAAGATGGGCTCGCCCCTGTCTCAGGACTCGGGAGAAACGTCCCCTCGGGTAACTCCTTATAAAGTGTCCCCCGGCCCGGCGCCTGCAGGGTCGACTCGCTGCGGGTGAAGCGGAGAAGATGTGTACGTGGCGTCGCGTGCCTGTGGGACGTGTAAGCCGGCGATGTAGCCGGCGGCTACGTTCATGCGACGCATGCTGGTCATTGAGGTAGCGGGCCTGCTATTCTGTCGAGCATGTCTGAACGCGATTGGGACGAAAGCTACCGGAAAGGTGTGCCGCCTTGGGATCCCGGCGACTACGACGCGCATCTGCCGAGGGTACTCGCAGATCACAGAATCGTACCGGGCAGAGCGTTAGACATCGGTTGCGGGGAGGGGAAGAGTGCACTCTATCTGGCGGGATATGGATTTACCTGCACCGGTATCGATGTAGCTCCGAGCGCGATTGAGGCAGCGAAGAGCCGGGCGGCCGAAAGCGGTATTCTCGCGTGTGATTTCCGTGTCGCGTCGTTCCCGGAGGACGCCGAGCGGCCGGATGACGGATACGACTTCATCATGGACCGCGGGCTGTTTCACATCTTGCGAGAGTCGACCGATACCGGCCGATACCTCGACAAAGTGTGTGAGCTTCTCGCCCCGAAGGGCGTCTACTACACACTTATGGCGAAGCTCGAGGGTGCAACCGACGACGGCGGTCCGCCGAAGTGGACCGAGGAGGAGGTGCGTGCGGCATTCGAGCCGAAGATGCAGGTGCGCGAGCTACGCGCGGATCGCTTCTTTCCAAGGGCCCCCGATTCTATGCCGGGTTGGGTCGTAGTCGCGGGTGCTGCGGAGTGAGCTCATGGAACATCGAGCTCGTTAAGAACTGTCTCAAAGATTATGGATAACAATCGCCAGCTCATTTTCGCAGGTAGTTACCGGACAGAGAGGTATTATGTATGCAGAGATTACCGAAGTTCTGTCCCAACGATCGCTGTCGCTATCACC
>SLAN01000040.1 GCA_007126865.1 Spirochaetales bacterium
ATTCGCGCCTCGGCCCTGCACAGAGGAGGGCTTATGAGCCTCACGCTTTTCATCACGCGCCTGATTCTCTATCTCACCGCTGTGTCGATTCCTGCCTTGCATCCTGCGGTCGTTGTCGGATACGAGCTTCAGGGAATCCTGATCTGGTTCGTTCTCGTGCCGCTCGAGATGATAATCGCATTTGCGATGGCTCCGCCGCGCATGCGGCTTTCGGCGTGGCTCGGACTCGGCGCCGCCCCGGTCCTCGTCGCCGCGCTTGTTATCGGGATCGATGCCTCACCGACCACCGCAGTTACCGCGGGAGCCCTCGCATTCGTGTTGACGGCGGCTCTTTTTCACCTCGGTCCGCGAATGCGCTTTCTCTTCGCGGTAGAGCAGATAGCCCTCGGTGCGCTATACCTGCGCCTGCTCACCTTCTCACGCGGCAGCGAGGAGGTCGCCCTCGAAGCGGCTCAGGGAGCGACACAACTCATATTCCTCCTGATCGTAGCCGCGTTTCTCCTCCACGGTATCGTTGTGAGCCTGGTGCTCGCGCGAGGCGATATCGGCAGCCGGACTGCTGTTGAGCGACGCGGCCACAGTGCCGGGCGTAACCGCGGATTCGCCGGTACGGGCGAGAAATCGGCAGGCGGTGGAAAGAACTGGAGTGAGGTCGGTGGCCGACGTGGCTTCCGGGAGATCGGTGTATTTCTCGCCTTAGCGGTTCCCATTCTCCTCGTTACGGCGTTTGTCCTCCCGACCGATTTTGTGCAGCACAATCCGGTACTGAACTTCCTGAATCCACCCGACCACGATCCACCGGAACCGATCGATGAGCGTGCAAGATCGCTCATGGATCGGAGCGGAGCCCAAGGTGGTTCTCTGCCCAACGGCATGGCCGATGGATCCAGTCCCGACCACGCCGACGACGGCACCGCCGAGGGCGATGATTTCGGCGAGGATGATGACACGACATTGAGCGGCATCGCCGCAGCCGACTGGGAAGGCAGCGACGGCGAAGCGGGTCAGGAACAGCAGCGCGCTGTCATGGTCGTTCGCAGTGACGTCGACCCTACCTACGTGGCCGATCGGTACCGGGATCACTTTGACCGGGTGCGCGGTTTCATCCCGGCGGAGGAACAGCCGTTAAACGATCTGGTTCGCAAGCGACTGGCCGGCACCTGGCGCAATCCCGATCGACCCAGAAATCTCCGCCGATCGCGGGAGGAGATTGGAATCTACTCGACCATTGAGGATCGAGTGCTCGCCTATCGTCCGTATGAGGTCGAGCCGACCGTCTATCAGCCGCGGTACCATCCGTTCTCCTTCTCCTACGAGAGCGTCTCCGAGATGAGCACCGCCGATGAACGGCAGTTCTCGAGAATCGGCTCGTTGTCGGAGTCCGATGAGGAACGGCTCGCCGATCACCTCGAAATCCCGCTCGACGACGAACACCGACAAGCGTTCGACGCACACATCGACGAGCGAATCGGCGAGGTGCCCGAAGACTTTTTCGCGCGTATCGAGGCGATTATGCACAGCTTCGAGGAGTTTCAGTACGAGCTCGGATATGACGACAGTTTTCGCCCCGATCACCAGGCCCGGTTCGTCAGCGAGACGATGAGTGGAGACTGTGTCGAATTCGCGACCACCGCAGCCCTCCTCGGGCGAATGCTCGGAATACCGTCACGCGTGGTTACCGGTTATCTTGCTTCCGGCGGATTGCAGAATCCGGCGCACATCCGCGGTCTCGCCGTTCTGCAGGACTCGATCCCGGCGCTCGCCGACTATTCGCTCTCCGAGATGTTCCTCGTAACAACGTCGCATCGACACGCATGGGTACAGTTCTACATGCCCGGATACGGCTGGGTGGACTTTGAGCCGACCTCCTACGCCATCCCGCCCGATCGGGCCGGCGACCCGAACGAACGCGAGGTGGTTATACCGATCATCGAGCCTCGCGAGACGCCGCCTTCTCAGAGCTTTCCCTGGAACGAGATCGCGAATGTGCTGCTCTGGATCGTGATCGCCGGTCTCACGGGACTCTATCTGTTTCGGTATGGAGCCGAGGCGTACCTTTCGATCCGTGCCCGGGGCAGCGACGATCGCGCGGTGCGCGCCAGATATCGACTCCTCCTTATGAAGCTCGCATCGTTCGGATACGAGCTGAAGGGAACCGGAGAGACAGCCGCCGAATATGCTGAGCGCTATCCTGAAACCGCCGGTTTCGCCGACGCGTATACCCGCCTTCGCTATATGCCGCCCGACAACGACCGAAACGACGCCTTACGCCATCTCATGGCGGAATACGACCGTTGCCGGCGCGGTGCACGGAACGGATCGACGTTGCGCGGCTTGCGCAGGATCATCAGCTTGCGAGGGCTCTACTATGTGTGACCACCCTGTGTGTGACCACCCGATCAGAAAACTCCTCGGCGAACTCGTGCGGATTCTGCTGGCGGTAGCGATGGTGACGACCGTGTTCGCCGCCTGCGCCGATTATAGCGATTGGGTTCGATTTCGAGGCGACGGAGGCCGGGGACACACGCGCAACGCGATGCAACCTCCGCTCGGTGTCCGCTGGGAGTTCGCGCTGCAAAGCGACCGCGACGCGTTCGCGTTCAACAATCTCGTCGTGAAAGACGATACGCTGTACTTCGGGTCGACCGACGGGAACTTCTACGCAATGAGCATCGATACCGGTTACATGGATTGGGTCTTCCGCACCGATGCTGCGGTGAACTCAGTTCCGGTGGCCGACGACGAGAAAGTCTATTTCGGCTCGAACGACGGCCATCTCTATGCAATTGACCGGGAAACCGGAGAGGAGGCGTGGAGCTACCGGGCCGGACGAGCAGTGCAAAGCACAGTTGCCAAGTACGACGATGAGATAATCTTCGGCGTCGACGGCCAGGGTGTACGCTTCCTCTCGCTCGACGGCGAGCCGACGAACTCGATCGATAATCCGGTCTGGCTGCGGGTAAGTCTGCAGGTTGACGACGATCTGATGTATATCGTCCCGGGACCTCCGGAGAACCCGCGAACGCTCGGCGTCTACGATGTCAGCGAACATCGTCATACGTGGCTGCTGCCCGATGAGGTCATGTCGGCGACGTGGTACAGCTTTCCGGCCATTAACCGCGAGCGTCTTTTCATGCAGACAAGCCGAATGCAGGGCGGCGATATCGTGTTCAACACGTGGGCGCTCGGCCGCGAGGATGGCGAGATCGAGTGGAAACGAGAGTTCGAAAGCGACTTCGGGGATCATCCTCCGAGGAATGTGTTCAGGTATTGGCGCTCACACACGAGCGTGCTCGACTACCAGGCTCCGGCCCTCTGGCGCGACCGTCTGATCTCGGCCAACGGCGATAACGTAGTGCGTGCCTTTGATGAGGCTACCGGAGAAATCGTGTGGGAATCGCACCTGAGCCGTCGCACCTCGAGTGCCCCGATGATATCCGGCGATCTCGTATTCGTCGGCGTTCACGGCGACGAGGAGGAAACGGTGAGCGACAGCGGTGCACGGCAGCAAGGCCGTGCACGCCTCGTCGTCGAGGAAGAGGAAACGCCGGTCACCGAAGAGCGGAAGGAACCGCGCCTTGTCGCGCTCAGCGCCCGAAGCGGCCGCAAGGTATGGGAGCTCGAGACGAACGGCGCAATACTGAGTCCGCCGGTTGTCGCAGGCCGCTATATGGTGTTCGGTACCGATCAGAACTACGTGTACGTGCTCGAGCGGGTTCTCGGGTAGACGATGAGAGTCAGGAGCCGCGCCGGTCGGAACGCAACTGTAGCTGTTCGCGGAAACGGTCGAGCGTCCAGCGCTCGACGACGGCTGTTGTATACTCTTCCTCGCGGTCGCCATCATCGACCATAACCACCCCCGCGAGCTCATCGGCAATCGTGAAGGCGGCAACATAACGCGTCGAATCGACGAAGACGTGCTTCTCGAACCCGGCGTGATACATGCTCTTCGGTTCCGGCTCGCCGATGGAGTAGTAGTAATGGCCGAAAACCTCGCATTTCAGCCGGAACGGCATATACCGATACGGTTCCGGCTCCTGTCCGTGCAGCATTCTGACGGCGTTACGTCCGGCAACACGTCCCTGGCGGACAGCGTCCCGCCAAAGATGGGTAATACGTCCGTCGGGGTGTTCGCTGCAGTCACCACACGCGAATATGCGCTCGTCGTTCGTCTGCAGCGCTGAGTTCACCAGTATACCGCTGTCCACATGCAATCCGCTGTCTCGAGCGAGCGATATACGCGGCGTGCTTCCGCCGGCTGCCACAAGTACATCGAAGTAGTCACGGGACGAATCGTGAAACGAGAGTCGGATCCGACCGTGTCTGCTGGAGGCGTAGTTCAGGCGGACACGTCGATAGATTTCGAC
>SLAN01000314.1 GCA_007126865.1 Spirochaetales bacterium
CCGGGTTGCAGGGGACGTTGCACGGAGGTATGGCGCCGTTGTGTTGCTGAAAGCGGCGAGCAGCTGGATTTGCGCTCCGGACGGGAGGCTGAGTGTGATCGACGGTGCACATCCGGCCGGCGGTGTCGGCGGTTCCGGCGACGTGCTTGCCGGTATTGTGGCGGCGTTCCTCGCCGGCGGACTCGATGCGTTCACCGCCGCATGTGCCGCAGCCGGTGTTCACGCTGAGGCGATTCGTCGCTCGTACGCGGACGCGGGATGGTTTTCGGCGAACGAGCTTGCGGACGCCGTCGGCCGTGCACTCGCCGATCTGGAACGAATGGCGGGCCGATATGGGTGACTATCACTACCATTACAAACGTGAAGAGCGAATCGGCATGGTCGGACATCGGCCGATGAAGGAACGCGGCGGCAGTATCTTCCGGAGTAATCGGTCGCTGGTGATTCTAATGCTGGACATCACGATTCTTCTCATCGTGTTCGGAATCTGGTGGTTCTTTCTGCGAACTCCCACCGACTATACGACCGTTGACGGATATCGTATCGAGCTGTCGGCCCGCGTACAGGATGGTGAGACGGTTGTTACGCTGACGATTCGCAACAGCGGCTCCGACCGTGGATCGGAACTCTTCGATGCGGAATTGAGCGCACCCGGAGTAGAGGCCGAAACACGACAAGATGTGCTGCCGCTTCCCGGTGACCTCAGAGTCCTGCGGATGAGCTGGGACGAAGAACTCGAGGATGTTCGGGCGACGATTTCCTGGAGTGAGAGATCGGTAGATATCCGTACCGTCGTTCGCGATTAGCGGAGTAGAAACGTACGTTGACCCGCGTGGAGGCGCCGGTTATCCTGAGCGAGGTTCTGAGCAGCTGTAGAAAGGGAGTTACTGATGTATCAGTTTTACGTCCTCGCGATCGTATTCAATGTGATCGGAGGTGTGACGCTCGCGTTCGACTTCCTCGACGACAAGATCGGGATTGCGCGCTTTCTCAACGAAAAAGGTATGACCGTACCAAACTACCGTGCTGTTGTCGGGCTCCTGACGTTTGCCGTGGGCTTCGTGAAGCTGTTCACCGTGACCGAGGGCAACTGGGTGTTTCTCGGAGATTTCGTCCCGGCACTTGCGGCGTTGGTTACCGGAGCTACGCTCATGATCGAGCGGTTTCGCGATCAAATCGAGGAAAAACTCGGGGGTGAGCGAGGAGCACTGGTGGTGAACCGTTTGGACAAGGTGTTCATCGGACCGAGAAATATCTATGGAGTCGTGTCGATTGCCGCGGCGATCGCGCATTTCTTTTTCCACAGCGTTCAGTTACTGTAACTCGCGATGTCCGATTTCGATCCCGCATTTACCGATCAGCTGAAAGAGCTCGAGGACGAGGCGTCCTCGCCGACCGCATCTCCGGATGAACCGTTGCAGGAAACGATGTCGGTGGCAGGCGTCGTGTACCGCGACGGTGCGTACCTCATGGCGCGAAGGAGCGCGCAAGCGCAAAGCGACCTCGCGGGCAAATGGGAGTTCGTCGGCGGAAAGGTCTCAAACACCGAAGGGCCGGCGACCGCACTGCGAAGAGAGTTCAAGGAGGAGCTCGGCGTGGACATTGTCGTTGGACCTCTCTTCTACCGCGGAAGCTTTCAACACCGGGATACTCACTTCACATTGCAGGTGTACCTCGTCAGATTGCTTTCGGAGGAGTTTTCGCTTACCGAGCACGACGAGGCGCGATGGTTCACCGTACGGGAAATGGCGGGACTGGAAATGGCCTCAAGCGATTACGGCGTTTTCGAGTACCTTATGTACCATCCGAACGGTCCTACAAGCTCTTAGATCATGTATCCACTGGGAATGACGCCGTTTTTCGGTATGATGATGATTCCATCACGCACATAGTATCCCTCGTAATCGCCGTCTTGGTAGTCGGCATACTCATAACCGATACTCACTCCCTCGCCGATTCGGGCGTTCTTATCGATGATCGCGTTCCGGATATGTGAGTGCTTGCCGATACCGATTTCCGGCCGGCCCGCGCCATAATTCTGTCGCTTGTGTTCGGCTGTCTCGTAGTAGTCGGCACCCATGCAGACGACACCCTCGACCGACGCGCCGTCTTCCACGTACGTGCGAATTCCTATGAGCGAGCGCTCCACGTGTGCATTCGTTATGACACAGCCGTCGCCCGCAAGACTCTCTTTGATCGTACAGGAGTTGAACTTGCTTGCCGGCAAATCCCGTTTGTGCGTGTATATGGGCATGTCTTCATCGTAGAAGTTGAAATCCGGGTTGATGCTGGCGAGATTCAGGTTCGTGTCGTAGAAGCTCTTGATCGTACCGATATCTTCCCAGAAGCCGTCGAAGATATAGGCATGTACGCCTCCTCGTTCGATCTCAGCCGGAATAATCTCTTTGCCGAAGTCCGCCAAATCATTGTCCAGCGATGCCTCGAGTGCAGCGGCGTTGAAGACATATATGCCCATGCTGCCGAGGTACTCCTTCCCTTCGTCCATATACGCTTCAGAAGTATCGCTGTGGGAGGAGCTTCGAAGGCGATCGGGAATGCGCATATGGGAGATGTCGGTATCGATCGGCGGCTTCTCCGTGAACTCGGTGATGCGTCCTCGGGAGTCCGCGCACAGAACACCGAAGCCGACCGCCGCCTCACGGGTTACCGGTGTGGCCGCCACGGTTATCGAGGCTCCGCTCTCTACGTGCTGTTGGACCATTCGCGCAAGATCCATTCGATAGAGCTGATCGCCCGAGAGAATGACGTAGTGACTCGGCTCCTGGGTGCGGAAATGCACGAAGTTCTTTCGCACGGCATCGGCGGTACCCTCGTACCAGCTGGAGGTCTCGAACGTCTGTTCGGCGGCGAGAATCTCGACGAACCCGCGGGAGAAGCCGTCAAAGATATAGGTGCTGTTCAGGTGAATATGCAGGCTCGTGGAGTTGAACTGGGTTACCACGTACATTCGCTTGAACCCGGAGTTTATGCTGTTGGAGATAGGCACATCTACGAGACGGTACTTGGCGCCGAAAGGAACGGCCGGTTTCGCGCGCTCTTTGGTGAGGGGGTAGAGGCGTGTCCCTTTACCCCCGCCGAGGATTATCGAAAGTATGTTATGCATCCGTTGCAGAACCTCAGAGTAAGTGTAGGCACCGCTTGTTTCGGAGGTCAAGCAAACTATCTATGCGATCGGCGGTTATGGCCCCGTGCGTGGGGTCGCTCGCCCGGCGTGTGACAGAGGGCTCGAGGCGAGTCCGCTTCGCACCGTGCCGCGCGACGTGCTATTCTCGTTTGCAAGATGCCGGTTGCGAGTACGTAGGGAGTGATGCGAAGTGAGCGAGCTGCAACGCCTGCTCGAAGAGTTAACGAGCGACAACGATTTTATCGACAACGTCACACGTTGGGAGCGGATTCCCGAGAGCGCCGGGGAGTTTCGCCCGCTTCCCGACGATCTCTCCGAGGAGCTGGCCGGAGCACTGCGTGGTCGCGGCATTGATCGTCTGTACTCACATCAGGCGGAGGCTTGGGACCTCGTCATGCGAGGGCGGCATACGACGATCGTAACTCCGACGGCGAGCGGGAAGACGCTGTGCTACAACCTCCCGGTACTGCACACGTGTCTGAACGAACCGGCAACACGGGCGCTCTATCTTTTTCCGACGAAGGCGCTGAGCCAGGATCAGCAGGCGGAGCTCAACGGAAGCGTGGATTATGGAAAGCTGCCGGTCAAGATCGCGACGTACGACGGCGATACGCCGCAAAGCGTTCGGGCGTCTGCCCGGACCACCGGTCAGATTATCATCTCCAATCCCGACATGCTCCATTCGGGCATTCTGCCAAACCACCCGCGATGGATCACGTTCCTGCGAAACCTCCGCTTCGTCGTGATAGACGAGATACACACCTATCGCGGAGTATTCGGGAGCCACATGACCAACCTCATGCGGCGACTGAAGCGGATCTGTCGGTTCTACGGCGCCGATCCGTTGTTCATCTGCTGCTCTGCTACCATCGGCAATCCGAACGAGCTCGCATCGCGCATTGTCGAAGAGAAGATGGAGCTGATCGACGAAAACGGTGCACCGCGGGGGGAGAAGCACGTGATTCTCTACAATCCTCCGCTCGTCGATCGCGTTCAGGGGATACGTCGGGGCGTCGTGCTGGAGGCGAGGAAGCTGGCGCTGAGATTTCTTCGACAACGGATCAAGACAATCGTGTTCGCGAGAAGCCGTACACGGACCGAGCTTATCGCATCGTACATTAACAAGGCGCTGGCGAACGCATATACCGAGAACGATCGTTTGCGGGTGGAAAGCTATCGTGGCGGTTATCTGCCCGGTGAGCGGCGCGAGATCGAGCG
>SLAN01000207.1 GCA_007126865.1 Spirochaetales bacterium
ACAGCGAGCGAATCGAATCGATACGCTCCTCGATCTGCTTCAACCGCTCCTGCATCGATTCGATCGCCCGGTTGAGGCGGTCTCGCTCGGCGATCAGTGCCTCGGCCGGATCCTCGTTGCGCCGTTTCTGGGGAACGCTGTAGGCGGCACGTACCATGTCCGGCGATTTCCCGTCGAGCAGCTCCTGCTGAGCGCGTGTCCGTTCCTCCTGGTTGCGAATGCCGGCCACCGTCTTCATGTTGTCATAGCCGAGTCGGGGGTCGATATCGGCATGGAACACTTTTATCGCCCCGGAGGCGGAGCGTCGGTCGAGCAGGAGTACGCGCTCGATATAGTCTTCGAACCTGGCATGATGCTCGCGACAGAGAGCCTCCGCTTCGACGAGAAGTCGACCGAGCTCTTTCATGATCTTGCCGTTCTCGGCGAGAAACTGGTCGCGGATAGTACGGGTTAGTCGCTGAAAATCGGGGTGGCGGTCGAACACGCTCTCGTATACCCCCTGCGCTTCGGCCTCCTCGAGAAGCCCATGGAAAATGCTTCGAAACTCAACGGTATGGGGGCGATTGCTGACCGGAACGGCGGCCCGGGAAAAATGAACGTGGTGGGCAAACTCGTGAATCGCGGTATACATGAGATCGTTGTCGTTGGCGAAATTCCTGTTGTGCAGAATGATCTCCGCCCTGTCGGGGTAGTACAGGCCGTGGGCTTTCTTGCTCTGCTTTCCCGAAAATGTGACGGTGAACTCCGGAACCTCGGAGTCGAGTCGTAATAGGCGTTCCTTCACCTGGTCTTGATTCATGTTGCCGATTAATGAAGCTGGACGGTCCGGTTGTCAATCGAACGCGCGCCGTGGTGTGATCGCAGGGGACGCGGTCCGATGCGGCAGCTTCCGCTGTTGACGGTGAACCGGTTCGGGCGCGTCTCGCGGCAGCGCCGTAGATGGTGTATGCTGCAGCGGAAATGAATCGTTTGCTGAAGGTCTCATTGTGATGGAAAAACGTACTGCGCTCATCACCGGCGCGAGCGGCGGTATCGGCCGGGAACTGGCCCGTACTATGGCCGCCGACGGATGGAATCTCGTGCTCGTTGCCCGGAACGAGTCGAAACTGCAGGAGCTGGCCGGCGAGCTCGCCGGTTCGGAGCAGGACGAGCGGCGCGTGAGCGTTCGAATTGCATCGATCGATCTGGCGCAGGAGGATGCCGCGCGGCGCCTGGTCGAGTTTCTTTCGCGGGAGAACATCGAGGTGGATGCGCTGGTGAATAATGCCGGCCTCGGCGATCTCTCGCCGTTCGTGGACTCGGATTGGGAGAAGAACCGGTTGATGATACGGGTGAATATCGAGGCGCTCACCGAGCTGACCCGGTTGCTGGTGCCTTCGATGATCAGCCGCGGCGGGGGGTACATTCTGAATATCGCCAGTGTCGCCTCGTTCCAGCCCGGCCCGTTGATGGCTGTCTACTATGCGACGAAGGCGTATGTGCTTTCGCTTTCCGAGGCGCTCTCAGAGGAGTTGCGATCGGAGGGCATCGGGGTGACCGCGCTCTGTCCCGGGCCGACGCGAAGCGGATTCCAGGAGACGGCAGGGGTGGAAGATGTTCCGGTTCTCAATAACCGCCTCATGCCGTCCGCGACATCGGTGGCACGGTATGGATATCGAGCGATGATGCGCGGCCGGAGGGTGGCGATACACGGCTTCCTCTTTCGCGTTCTCCTCGTGCTCTCACGCGTTCTGCCTCGCATCGTGGTAGTTCGCGCCGTCCGGAGATTTCAGACAGCGAGAAGCGAGGCGTAATGCGGGCATTCGCGCAGCGGGTATTCCGATCCGGCGGCCGTATGGTTCTTACCGTTCTGCTTGTGGCGACCATCAGCTTCGTGGTTGTGCGCGTTATCCCCGGTGATCCCGCGGCCGTGATTGCCGGAATCGATGCGGCTCCCGAGCGTGTGGAACGGATCAGGACACGGCTCGGAACCGATCGTCCGATTGCCGTGCAGTACATGGAATGGCTCGGTGGCCTCTCCCGCGGAGAGCTCGGAACCTCCCTCACCCGTAATCGTCCGGTTGCCGCGATGATAGTCGAGCGTCTGCCGATAACCGCTACGCTTGCCGGAAGCGCTTTCGGCCTCACGTTGCTTATTGCGCTTCCCGCCGGATTGTTCGCGGCTATACGCCCGTACGGGCTTGCCGATAGGGCGCTCGGAGCGTTCTCGCACGCCGGACTGGCGATTCCCGATTTCTGGGTCGGCATTATCCTGCTTCTCGTGTTTTCGGTCACGCTCCGGCTTCTACCGCTTTTCGGAGCGACGACCGCTATGCACTACATTCTCCCTGCCGTTGCGCTTGCCGTCTCGCGTGCCGCCCTCCTCGCGAGGGTAGTACGAGCGAGCGTGCGCGCGGAGCTCAAGAAACGATACATCGAAGGAATCCGGGCGCGCGGTGTCTACGGGGCGCGTCTCCTGTGGTGCCACGTGCTCCCCAATGCCATGCTGCCGGTGATCACCGTCGCGGCGGTACAGCTTGGATACCTTCTCGGCGGGTCGATCGTAATCGAGCAGGTTTTCTCGATGCCCGGTCTCGGGCGTCTGATTCTTACTGCCGTCTTTCAGCGCGACTTTCCGGTGGTCCAGGCCGGGGTGATGTTTATTGCCGTTTGCTTCTCGCTCATCAATTTCGCCGCTGATATTCTCTACACGATTGCCGATCCCCGCATCCGGAGCGTCCGATGAGTGCACCTGCGCTCGAAATCGACTCACTCACGCTCGCGCTGGACGGTGAGGACGGCTCGCCGCTGCTTCCGGTGCGCACTCTCTCGATGCGGATTGCACCGGGCGAGCTCCATGCCCTTGTCGGAGAATCGGGAAGCGGCAAGAGCTTGACCTGTCGGGCGATTCTTCGACTCGGTCCGTACGGCATGCGTGTACGGACCGGGAGCATTCGAGTCGGCGGCGTCGATGTGTCGGAGCTCTCGGGACGGCGGCTTCATCGGTTCCGTGGTGGTCGTGTCGGTATGATCTTCCAGGAGCCGGGAGCGCATCTCAGCCCTTCGATTCGAGTAGGCCGGCAGATCGTCGAAGCATTACGGATCCACACCGGCTGTAGCCGGATAGAGGCTCGGGACAAGGCGGAAGCTATTGCCGAGCGGGTCGGCCTTATACCGGCGCGATCGATACTTCGGCGTTACCCGCACGAGTTGTCGGGTGGAATGGCGCAACGGGTTGCGATCGCCGCCGCGATCATCTGCTCTCCCGAGCTTCTTGTCGCGGATGAGCCGACAACGGCGTTGGACGCTACCGTACAGAAGTCGGTGCTCGAGTTGATCGACGAGCTGCGGCACGATCTGGGGCTCGCCGTGCTTCTGGTCAGTCACGACCTGGCGGTTGTCGAGAGATACGCGGACAGCGTGACCGTGCTGTACGCCGGTAGCGTGGCCGAGCAGGCGTCGTCGGAGGAGATATTCAGGAGGCCGCGTCACCCCTACACGCAGGCCCTGCTCCGGGCTCGCCCGCAGCTCGGAGACATTGCGCCGGTGGATACGCCGCCGCTCATTATCCCGGGGTCCCCCCCGGCGCTGCATGCGATCCCCCGCGGGTGCCCGTTTCACACGCGCTGTCCCGCCGCCGAGGAGATCTGTCGAACGGTGGTGCCCGATCTCGTCGAGCACGTTGGAGATTCCGGCTCCGCGCGGGTTGCCTGTCATGTTGCGACGCGAGTCGCGGGAGTAGCCCATGACCGATGACTCACGTCGCGAACAGAGGCGACTGGAAGTGCATGATGCTTCGGTGCGTTACCGCGGTGCTCACCGGGGGGAACAGGTCGATGCAGTGCAACACGTACGTTTCTCCGTCGAGCCGGGGGGCGCCTTCGGCCTCGTCGGCGAGAGCGGGGCGGGCAAGAGCTCGCTCATCCGTGCAATTGCCGGATATGTTCCGCTCGCAACCGGACGCATCATCTGCGGTGGGGTCGACCTCGCTCTGCTCGGCGGAGTGCAGCCGGCGGCCCGCAGGGCGCGCCGAGCCGAGCGGCGACGGCGCCAGCTCGTGCCACAGAATACCGGGGGTACACTCAATCCTCGGCTTCCGGTCGGCGCGAGTATCGCCGAGGGGTTGCTGGCCGCGGAGAGCGAAGGGAGTGCGGCGAGCACCCGGCGTGCCGCAATCGTGCGCCCCTGCAACCGGCTTCTCTCGGCACGATTCGATCGTGTAGTGGAGCTGCTCGAGCGCGTCGGACTCGACGGGTCCGACGCGTTCAAGCGTCCGGCGGAATTCTCCGGTGGCCAGCGGCAACGCATCTGTATCGCGAGAGCGCTTGCCGCCGATCCCGATCTCCTGCTGCTCGACGAGCCGACCGCCAGTCTCGATGCAAG
>SLAN01000100.1 GCA_007126865.1 Spirochaetales bacterium
AATCCGGGGGCGCCGGCGGCGGCCCGGCCGGTGGGGCGGCGGGCGGCCGTTGTCTTCACCACCGTATCGATGCCGCCGCCGATCTTGAGGATCTCAACGGCGGTGCGTGAGCTGTTCGCTCTGGCAACGTTTGCGCTTGCGCGCTACACTGAGAGTATGATCGACGATCGAGGCCGGCCGACAGTTCTGTTGGACTATTCGGGAGTCGATGACGACCCTGCCGTCGAAGACATCTTTGTTTACGTGCGCCCGGAAACGAACGGCGTCGAAATAGAGAGCCGGCTTCTGCGCGTGATCAAGCACTGTCCGGCGTATCGCAACGGCCTCGATCTCGTGTATATGGCGAACCTGCCGGGGGAGTACATCCTCGATCGGCATATCGTCGAACGGCACTACGCGCACAAGCTCTTTTTCGCGGTACACGGCGCCCCATCGTTTACCCCCGAGATGCGAGACGAGTTCGAGCGTCGATCTCGCAGTCCGTTCCGTTCCGACTGCGTGCTCGGCGGCTATCAGGCGTTGAAGATCCTCGGTATGACGCCCGAGGAGCTTTTCGGGATCTGGGTCGATGACGATTCGATGATTACCGTTGCCGGACAAACGCTCAAACGCATCGAGAACTACTGGGTAATCGGCTACGATATTCCGGCTCTCCTTCACAAGAATACACGCAATACCGATATCGCGGTTATGCTCTTTCGCTCGCGGGTCGGCTACCCCTACTTCGTCGAACTGGTCGAGCGAATGTACGAGCAGATCATAGATGACGGGTTGGTCGATCGGCGCATCCCGCGCAGCAGGCTCTTTCACTACTCCCGCAGCCCGTTCGAGCAGGTTCTCGACG
Source organism: Spirochaetales bacterium (assembly GCA_007126865.1). Lineage (GTDB taxonomy): Bacteria > Spirochaetota > Spirochaetia > DSM-27196 > SKKC01 > SLAN01. The sequence continues at coordinate 845 of SLAN01000100.1, forward strand.
GTAGCGGCTATCTCATCCGCTCCGACGGGTCGCCCGCCGGCCTCGACGATCTGACCTTCGCCCGCTACCTCGAGCGGCACGGAGTGCCCGACCGGAGTATCCGGGGAATTCTGCGCCATCCGATGTTTCTCTGGCGACCGCCGAACGGTGAACGGTACGAGCACGACATCTACGGCGAAACCGAGCATTTCTCGTACCCGGATGCGCTCGCGCGTCTCGAAGAAGCCGTCGGGCAGCGCCTGCTCGTGCCGTGGAGTCCGACCGCCTGGGAGTCGGCTGCATGAGCGACGTCGAGCGAGCACTCGCGTTGATCGAACGGGTGATTCCGTTTCGCTTTCTCGGCGAGTCCGAACGTCGCGCACTCGCCGAGCGCCTCGAGTACCGTAGCTTCGCTCCCGGCGATGTGATCATCCGGCAGGGCGATCGCGATCGCGAGGTGTATCTCCTCGAGCGCGGAACCGTTTCAATCGTATCGCCCCGAGAGCCGCAGCAGAACGGAGCTCCGCGGCGCATTACCTCGGTAGATCCGGGACACTACTTCGGCGAGTGGGAGCCGCTGTTCGAAACCGGGCGAACGTACGATGCGCGTGCCGACGGTGAGGTGGAAGCGTTCTGCGTTTCCGGCGACTATTTCCTCGAGCTTGTGAACAGCTCGCCGGCGCTGGCGCAGGGACTGGGAACGCTGCTGCGTGACCGGCAGGGCGTTTTCGCGGCGTTCGACCGATTCAAGGCAGAGCTCATCCGGGAAGTCACGCAGGGACACATCATCATAGAGAAGCTCCTCAGGCTCTATCGCAATCTCGAGCCGGCGTTACATGCGGGTATTATGGATGAAACCCGCCTCGATATCGCTGCACTGTCGTACTCGGTACGCAGGCTTCCGGAGAACATTACCCGTACGTTTGCGCTCCTGTTCACCGACGAGCTCACCGGCGCATATGCCGACCCCGATGCGTACTTCCCTTCGGTCCCGAGCGCGGCGCGCCGGCGGGAGGTCTGGGAGATGCTTCCGGGTAAGAACCTGGTGCTCATCCGTAACGGGCTGTCCGATCTGTTTGACCTCGTCACCTGCCTGTGCACGTACTCGATCGAGGCGGAGAAGCTGCGCAAACGGTTGAACACCTCGGCCAATCTGAAGCGGATTTCTCAATACCTGAAAGAAGAGGAGAGCGATGACCGGGCGTTCCTCGCACAGCTACCGTTTTCGGAGGAGGAGGTCGATGGATTGTGCCGCCTCTGGCCGGGCGAGGCTGTGAAGCGCGTTTTCGATGTGCTGCGCCACCGGGAGATGTTTTCGGTCGACGTACGGCGGCGCGTCAATACGTACAACAGCAGGCGGGCGGAGCTGTGGACGGCCCAGGTGGCGGCGGCAACGCGGCGGCACATCGGCTACGACCCGTCGTGCCTGCCGGATGACGTGGAGGTTCACATCATCTCCAGTAATACTCACTCGGTCACCAACTGTCTCAACCCATGGTATCGGCGGCACGGAGCGGAGTTGCTCGACTGGGGGCGTTCGCACCGGCAGGAGATCGTGGAGACCGGCTGGGAGAATGACGACGATCTGCGGTACGCACTTGCACGTGACTACTTCACGGATAATCCGAAGGCGGCCGAGGAGAGCCGGCGTATCGGGGCCGAGCACGGGATTATGCGGCTCGAGTCGACCGCGTCGACCGGTATTCAGGTTCAGCTTATCGACGCGACGCAGCTGAGCGCGGAAGGGCTCGATCCGGGGATAGGTCCGCCGGTGCGGGGCGGGCGGAGCTGCTTCATCGTCAATATCGACTACGCGTTCGGCGAGCAGGCCGAGCACATCATGCGCAATCTGCTCATGCTCTTCGGTCGGAACGTGGCGAGCATCAACTTTCTCGGCAAGGCGGGAGCGCTGGTCGGCCGACGGGGGGATGTGCTCCGCCCGACCGCCTTTATCGAGCAGTCGTCGGATCTCTTTCAGCCGATTCCGTCGGATGCGGAGAGCCATCGGCGGCTCGAAAGACGTCTCGGTACTCGTCACGTGCACAGCGGGCCGATGCTGACGGTGGAAGGGACACTGCTGCAGAACCGGTTGATGCTTCACTTCTACCGTCGCATCTGGGGGTGTACCGGGCTGGAAATGGAAGGCACGTTCTACTACCGGCAGGTTCTCGAATCGACACAACTCGGCGTTATTCGACCCGATGTCGCCATGCGCTTCTTCTATTATGTCTCCGACCTGCCGCTTTCGCCGCACGGGTCGCTCTCGAGCCGACTCCAGCTTTCCGAGGGGGTTCCGCCGCTCTATGCGATAACCCGGCATATTCTCGACGAAGTCTTTCGAGACGATCACGAACCGAAACGCCGCCGGTGATCGTTCCGGCGCGAAGCGCTGCGCTGCGGATAGCCGGCGGTGTTGCTACTGGAGCCCGCGCTCCGGAGAGCCGCCGGCGTCTCTACTACTGGAGCCCGCGCTCCGGATAGCCGCCGGCGTCTCTACTGGGGGAGGCCGCGCTCCCATGCGTCGAGCTCTTCGTACGTTGTGTAGGCGGGAAGGGCGGTGTGGGCTGCGCGAATCGGATCCGGGGCTCGAAAAAGCGCGCCATAGTCGGCGGCATATATCATCTCGAGGTCGTTGTGGCTGTCTCCGGCCGCGGCAACCGTAAAGCCGAGCTCCTGAAGCGCCCTGACCACGCGCAGCTTCCCGTTCTGTTGCCGGAGCCGAAAATCGACGATCCGATCGTTTTCGATCAGCAGCGTATTACAGAATATGGTAGGGTAGCCGAGTTTCCCGGTTATCGGTGGCAGGAACTGATAGAATGTGTCCGAAACGATGATCACCTGGCGTCTTCTGCGCAAGCGGTCGAGAAACGCAACGGCTCCCGGCAGCGGTTGGAGCGTGCCGATCAGCTCGGTGACATACGAGAACGTGATTCCGGCAGAATCGAGTACCGAGATTCGATTGCGCATGAGATCATTGTAGTCGGCGATGTCGCGCGTGGTGAGCCGCAGTTCTGCAATGCCGGTCTTGTCGGCGAGTGCGATCCATACCTCGGGGAACAACACTCCTTCGAGATCGAGGCAGACGACGCGCAGGGCGTTATCGGTCATAGCTCAGGTACTATCCTCGTAAAAATAGCCGGGAAAAGCGTGTTACACGCGAAATATTGTTCGATTCGGTCGAAAATATTGCAGTTACGCTGCTTCGAGTCGCGATATTTGCTGTTGAAACGGCAAAAACCTACCAATCCATGTTGACGAATCTGTTCTCCTTTTACTACGCTTAAGCGGACGTGAGCAAGGATTTCCGCAGACTTTCTGCCGACTACACGCCTGTCACGCTTTCATTCAGCCCGGCTTTCAGAGTCAAACGTCAGTCAAGAACGGTCGTGTAGTCGGAATCGACATGTGCGGCGGGTCGGTGCGGTCGGAGTTTCCGGTGTTGCGCGTGTAGCACGTGCGTTTCCTTGCCGCCCTGCAATGAGTTGCGAGGGTGCGCGTCGGGTTGGAAATATTTCGAA
>SLAN01000015.1 GCA_007126865.1 Spirochaetales bacterium
CGAGCTCTTGAGCGCTCCGGCGGTCAAACCTTCAATGAAATAGCGTTGCATGAGCAGAAAGAAGATGACGATTGGGACGGTCGCCAGCGATGAGGCCGCGAGTATTGCCCCGTACGGAACACGGTACGGCCCGGCCATCGTGGCTATGCCGACATTGAGAACGAACATGCTGCGCGATTGAAGCACGATGACCGGCCAGAGGAATGCTGTCCACGCCATGACGAACGCGAGAATTCCGACGACCGCGAACGCGGGCTTCTGAAGCGGCATCACGATGCGGACGAATATCCCGAGCTCGGTACACCCATCGATGCGCCCGGAATCGAGCAGATCATTCGGTGTAGACATCATGTATTGCCGCATGAGGAATATGAAAAACGGGCTGATCGCGAACGGCAGGATTACCCCCTGATATGTGTCGAGCCAACCGAGGTTCGCCATCTGGATAAAAAGGGGGGTAATCAGGACGTGGATCGGCAGCATGAGCGAAATGAGCACGACAAGAAAGAGCAGTTTCTTGAACCGAAACTCGTACTTTGCGAACGCGAACCCGGCAAGACTCGAGAAGAACATAGCGATTGAGACCTGAATGCCGGTTACGATCGCAGTATTGAGGTACCAGCGCCAGTACTGATACTCGGTGAAGAGAAACTCGAAATTTCCGAGGTACAAGCTTTCCGGCATAATCTGAAATGGCAGCCGGAAGATGTGTGGCTGCGGTTTGAAGCTCGACGCGATCATATAGACATATGGCATAACGAAGACGATCACTCCGCCGAGCAGCACGGCGTTTATGACCGCCGTGGCTATATACTTCTGAATTCGTCGCTGCACAATCATGGTCGGTCTCCCTCAAACGTCGTCGCCGAACTTGCGGAATACGAGGAGCACTACGAGTGTCAATCCCAGCACAATGAATACGAGGCTGTACGCGATCGCCGAGGCGTAACCGAGTCGGAACTGTCTGAATCCGATCAAATACAAGTAGATGGTCATTGTCAGCGTAGAATCTTGTGGCCCGCCGGCGGTGAGCACCCACACCTGATCAAACAGAATGTAAGAACCGATAATCGCCTGTATAACGACAAACATCGTGACCGGCCGGAGCATCGGCAAGGTGATAAAACGGAAGCGCTGCGGTGCGTTCGCCCCGTCGATTATTGCCGACTCATAGAACTCGTTGGGAATATTCTGCAATCCGGCAAGGAAGTACAGTGAGTTCAACCCCAGCCAGATCCAGATTCCCAGCAGAATGATGCTTCGCAGCGCCCACTGCGACGATCGGATCCACGGAATCGGTTCGATTCCGATGCGTGCGATGAAGTTATTCAGCAATCCGTATGCGTAATCGAACACCACACCGAACATGATACCGATCACAACTCCGGAGGTGATCACCGGAATGAAGTAGATGAGACGGTACAAGTTCTTCAGGTAGCGGGTGTAACTGGAGTTCAACGCAATGGCGACCATAAGCGCCAGTGGTGCGAGAATGAAAACGCTCGCCGCCGCGTATGTGGAGGTGTTGATCACGGAGCGGATGAATCGTCCATCTCCCACAAGCCGGGTGTAGTTGTCAAGCGCGACGAACGTGCGCGGCCCCAGTCCGGTCGCCGAGAAGAAGCTCAGGTACAGCGAGTAGAACACCGGATATATCCAGAAGCTGAGAAACAGCAGAAAGAACGGGGCGATAAAAAGGTACGGTGCGCTTCGCTTGTTGCTAAGTCTATATAGAAGCTGCGTTTGAAGCGATCTCATGACGCTCCCTCATAAATCTATTAGAGTGAGACGCCCCGGAGAAGCTCGTCGGAACAAGCTTCCCGGGGCGCGAAATGGTACCTGACGCGTTCCGATCGCGTCAGAAGTCTTCCATCAAGTCGCGTGCCTCTTCGACTCCGACTCGCATTGCTTCCTCGAGCGAGATTTCGTCCTGCAGTACGCGGTCCATGACGAAGTCCTCGAAATAATCGGTGACCTCGGGCCAGTACGGAGAGTTGTAGAACGTGGGAATATCGCCCGCCACGCGTTCGACATACTCACCTGGACGTTGATCGTTGAAGAACGGATCAGGCTCGTAAATCCGATCGTCTTCGAGCGCCGGTACCCAGGTGGGATAGAGGTTGAACCGGTCGAAGGCGAGCATAAGGTTGTCGACGTCGAAATTCGCGAACTGTATGAAGTCCCACGCGACGTCGGGGTGGTCGGACTGCTCGGTAATCATCGTCCCGGTACCGCCCCACTGGCCGGTGCGTGAACCACGTCCATCGGCGTAAATCGGGAACTCCTGCATCTCCCAGAGACCCGCGGTCTCCTCGAGATTGTCTTTCATGAATCCCTGAAACCACGGCGCGCCCATCGTAACCGCAAACTCGCCGGCGTCGAGCGCCGCGTATTGACCGGGGGAGTCATACTCGCCGCCTGGTGCCAGCGTGGCGATCTCGTCGACGTATACCCAATCGTAGAACATCTGAAGCACACGCTGTCCGAACTCGTTGTCGAAGTTCACGTCGCCTGTTTCGTCGAAGAATCCTCCTTCGGCCTGGGCGACCATCCACCACCATCCCCACGTAACGTTCGGCACGGAGAGAAAGTAATTACCGGTCTCTTCAACGTAGCGCTGGCCCGCTTCGGTGAACTCCTCCCAGGTTTCGATAGGCGTTTCTATACCGGCCTCTTCGAGGAGATCCCACCGATAGTAGAGCGCGCCGGGGTTCAGCTCGTTTCCTATTCCGTAGCGGACGCCGTCCCACGTCCACGGATCGAGCGCCGCCGATGCATTCAGGTTGGCCAACTGATCGTCGGTGAGATAGTCGTTCAACGGCACGAAGCCGACGCGCGCGCCACGGGTGAAGACGCTGAATCGACTGATTTCGACATCGGCGATGTCGGGAGCACCGGTCCCGGCGACAAGTGCCGTCTGAAGCTGGTCGTGCATCTCATCGTACGGATACGTCTCGATCGTAATCGTTACGTTCGGATGCATTTCCTCGTACAGATCGGCCACGTCCCGGTACCATTGATTCCGGTTGTCGGCGAATCCCCAGAAGAGAAGCTCGACCTCGTCGGTGTCGGCTTCCTGGGCGCCTCCGCCGAACGCCGACGGGACCATTAACAGCAACGCCAACAGTATGGCGAGATACGTGATGTATCGCATTTCTGACCTCCCTTAATCGGTCATGATTTCGGCACTATTCTTGGCTGTGTCCGTACACATAGCAACCGACCGTTGTACGCAGATTGTACTTTTCGCTGTAGTATCACCGGTACGATTGTACCGGTTGTCACCGCGCAGATTGCGTGAGACTCACATTTTCCGGTGAGCCGATACCGTTAATCAATCGCTGGGTGGGCGGATGTCGCTGTACCGGCGGTCAGCCGGCGACAATTCTTCGCACTGCTTCGATAAGCTTCATACGGTTGTGAATCCCGGTCTTCGCGTATATTTCGCTCACATGGTTTCGTACAGTCTGTTCGGCGAGGTTCAGTGAGCGGGCAATCTCCTTGTTCGTCGCTCCCTGTGCCATGGATGCGATTACCTCCCGTTCGCGCCGCGATAGCTGGCGATACCACTCCGGAACATCGCGCGACGGTACGGCCGAAAGCCTGTGAGTGAGTTTCGACGCCACAGCCGGCGAAAGTACGATAGCTTGCCGGTTCGCCCCTTCCACCGCTTCCACGAGATGCTCGGGGCTGATGTCCTTGAGCAGGTAGCCGACCGCACCTCCGCCGAGCGCCTCCTTGACGTATTCATCATCATCGAAGTTTGTGAGAACGATGATACGAGTGTCCGGTCGTTTCTCAAGTATCTTCACTGTAGCGCTCACCCCGTCGAGCTCGGGCATGCGTACATCCATCAGCACGACATCCGGCCTGAGCTCGAGTGTGCGGGAAACAGCCGTATTACCGTCATGGACCACGTCGATTACCCTTATGGAATCCGACATACCCTCCAGCACTCGTTTTAAGCTCTCGGCGAAGAGTGAGCCGTCGTCCGCAATAAGTACCCGAACACTCGATCCATGCATGCGACTCATTCCGTCCGCTCGCTGTCGAACGGCTGAGGGAATCGTCCCATGAGCCGGAATCCGTTTCCTACGGGCTCGGCGTGGAGGGTGCCTCCGCAGGAGGCGATGCGCTCGCGCATTCCGGAAAGTCCTATACCGTCCTTGACGAACGCCGCCCCTTCGCCGTCGTCGATCAAAGTAACAGTGAGTCCGCCTTCGTCGGTCACGCACGTAAGCGAAACATGTTGCGCGTGGCCGTGCCGAACCGAATTCGCGAGCCCCTCCTGAATCATCGCCTGTATCGCAGCCTCCACGTCCGGCGCGAGCGAAGCGTC
>SLAN01000250.1 GCA_007126865.1 Spirochaetales bacterium
AAGAAACAAAGTTTCCTTTTTCTTCGCGGGCCGAGATGATCGATTCAATGGCCCCGCGGCCTACATTTTTGCAAGCTGCTAATCCAAATCGAATGCCTTCACCGGCTGCTGAGAAGTGGACCTGACTTTCATTTACATCAGGCGCTAGAATGTCAATGCCCATCCGTTTGCTTTCCTCAATATAGCGGGCAATTTTATCCGTGTTGTCCATACAACTGGTCATCAACGCAGCCATAAAAGCCCTGGGATAATTTGCTTTGAGATAGGCTGTCTGATATGAAACGACGGCATAAGCAGCTGAATGAGACTTATTAAAACCATAATCGGCAAACTGCATAATCAAATTAAACAGGGATTCGGCCACTTCCTTAGAGACTCCATTTTGAAGCGCTCCTTTGCAGAAGGCTTCCTTCTGTGAAGCAAGTTCATCCGCTTTCTTTTTACCCATAGCCCGACGGAGCAGATCCGCTTGACTCAAACTAAAACCAGCGATCTCACTTACGATTTTCATAACCTGCTCTTGATATACTATGATGCCGTAGGTCTCTTTGAGAATGTTTTCCAACAACGGATGGGTGTATTCAATCTCCTTTTGACCGTGTTTTCGCTGAATATAGTCTTCTACCATGCCGCTTCCTAAGGGGCCGGGACGATACAAAGCCAGCAAGTCAATAACATCCTCAAACTCCGAAGGCTTCAGCCGTTTGATCAAATCTCGCATACCAGTGCTTTCTAATTGAAAAATTCCGATCGTATGCCCGCAAGACAGCATCTCATATGTTTTGTGATCGTCAACAGGAAGATTTCTTATGTCGATGTCAGGTCCGCCCGTACTAAGAATTTCTTCAAGAGTATCATCAATGACCGTAAGTGTTCTAAGTCCCAGAAAGTCCATCTTCAACAGGCCAAAACCTTCTAGCAAATCCATGGGTACTTGCGTGACAACACTGCCGTCATTTGTTTTCTGAAGCGGAACATATTCAGTTAAAGGTTCTTTGGCGATCACCACCCCCGCAGCGTGCATCGAAGCATGTCTTGGCATGCCTTCGATGGCCAAAGCGGTATCGATAAGCAGTTTGATTTCTTCGTTCTCCCTATACATTGCTTTCAGTTCCGAAGAAGTAGCAAGTGCCTTATCCAATGTAACACCAATAGCCTCCGGGACAAGCTTGGCTATGCGGTCAACCTCTGCATAGGACATATTCAACGCTCTTCCCACATCACGAATGGCAGCTTTGGCCGCCATTGTTCCAAAGGTAATAATTTGAGCTACTTTGTCATCACCATAACGACTAACCACATACTCAATTACCTCATCTCTGCGTTCAAAACAAAAATCAACATCTATGTCCGGCATTGATATCCGATCCGGGTTTAAAAACCGTTCAAACAGCAATCCATACGGCAGAGGATCGATGTCGGTGATTTCCAACAAATAAGCTACCATACTCCCTGCCGCAGACCCTCTACCCGGTCCCACCGGGATCTTTTGCCGCCGCGCAAATTCGATAAAATCCCATACAATGAGAAAATAACTGGGGTACCCCATTGAGGTGATAACATCGAGCTCTTTTTCAAGGCGCTCGATGATTTCTCTTGTCGGATCGGGGTAGCGCATCTCTAAGCGGTCATAACAAAGTTTTTTCAAGTAGGCCCCCGCATCATAGCCTTCGGGTAGCTCATAATGAGGCAAATGCATTTCTTCTGCTTCAAGCTTTACATCGCAACGTTCAGCAATTTTTACCGTGTTTTCCAAAGCTTCAGGCCATTGAGAAAAAAGCTGATGCATCTCATCGGCTGATTTTAAATAAAACTCTTCAGTTGGAAAACGCATTCGATCCGAATCGTTCGTTGTTTTCCCGGTTTGAATGCATAAAAGAATATCATGTGTTTTGGCATCTTCTTTTTTTGTATAGTGAAGATCGTTTGTAGCAACAAGAGGAATATCAAGTTCTTTTGACAAAAGCACCAATTCTTGGTTTAATTTTTTCTGCTCGGGGATGTTTTGATCCTGAAGCTCAATAAAAAAGTTTTCTTTACCGAAAATTTCTTTAAACCTAAGCGCCGTCTTTTTCGCACGCTCTTGATCGGCCTGCAGAAGACAACGGGGGATTTCACCCGATAAACAAGCGCTCAAGGCAATGATGCCTTCGTTGTACTTCTCTAAAAGCTCCCAATCAACTCGAGGTCGGTAGTAAAATCCTTCTAAATAAGCCAATGAGACCAATTTTAGTAGATTGCGGTAACCTTGGATGTTTTCTGCCAGCAGGACTAAATGATGGGGCGAGCTGTCTTGCTGTGCATTTCTGTCGTACCTTGTTCGTTGAGCCATATATACTTCACAGCCAATAATTGGTTTTATCCCTTTAGCGACCGCTTTTTGATAAAAAGGAGCCGCTCCGTACATAACACCGTGGTCTGTTATGGCAATGGCCGGCATATCCATCTCTTTTGCCGTCTGCAGCAAACCATCAAGCCGGCTAGCGCCGTCGAGAAGACTGTACTCAGTATGATTGTGCAAATGCACGAAACTTTTCTGATTACCTGATTTTTTGTTGTCGTCGCTTTGTGTCTTTAACAAAATTTCCACCTGCCTCTAAAAATCCATCGGCAATATCTTCGACAAAAAAAAGAAAAACCTTGCCTGTGCGCATAAGGAAATAAAAAGCTGACTGCAAAAGACAGCCAGCCGTTTCCTATTTCTCCTCCAATTTAGTCATCACCGAATCTACTTTCCCGTTCATCGTATGCTCCTTATCCCGACGGTCATCAATTTTGATGTGGGTGGACACACGCAATGCCCCTTCATCAAAGGGAACCTCGTGCATCTTTCTTATCGCTGTTAATATTTGGTCCAACTCACCTTCAAGTATAGTTGCCATCGGCGTTAACTGCCAGCGTATTTCTTCCATACCTTCAAGAACTTTATGACAATTGGCTACATACCTGCTGACGCTTGGTGTTTTTGTGCCCAAAGGGGTGATACTCACCTGTGCTATGGCCATTTTCTCCACCTCCCTCAAAAATATTGTCTTTTCTTTTTTCGTCCTTGTCGATTGCGATCTTTCTCTTTAATCAATGTTTCCCATGATCATGTGAGCCATATGAGCCGTATGATCCCCTATCCTTTCCAGGTTGCTGATCACATCGAGAAAAACAATTCCGGAGCTTGGATTGCATAAGCCGGCATTTAATCTTGTCATGTGATTTCGACGAAGATCCTTTTCCATCTGGTCAATGGTTCGCTCAACATTGAGAACTTCCTGGGCCTTATCATGGTCGTCTTTTTCCATCGCCTCAACACAAAGAATGACGTTTTCCTTTACTATCCTTACCATCCTATTGAGTTCTTCGATGGCTGTCTCGGAAATCGGCAGTTCTTGTTCTATCCTGTATTCAGCAAATTCAGCGATATTCTCTGATAAATCTCCGATCCTTTCAATGTCACTCGCTATATTGAGCATGCCGTTTAACTCCTCGGACTGCTCTTCTGTCAATGATTTTTGGGCAAGTTCAACAAGATAAGTGGTAATACCGTGCTCTACTTCATTAACGATTTGCTCTGTTTGAAGCGATTGCTTTGCTTTTTTTTCATCCGACTCAATAAAGCCTTCCATGGCGAGATCCAGTGCATCCAATGACATGGCGGCCATTCGAGCCAATTCTTTAACAACCTGTCCCAAGGCAATAGAAGGAGTGCCTTGAATTTTATCATTGAGGTACTTCAACTCGCGATCCCATATCTCCTCTTCTTCACCCGGCACGAGCCGTTCTACCAGCCGCAATAAAATGCCGGACGCCGGGAATAAAAGGACCGTCGCTGCCACATTAAACAAAGTATGGGCATTGGCAATTTGTTTTACAATATCCGTAGAGGTTCTAGATACAACTAAAGCAAATAATGACAAAGCCGGTAAGAAAAGAATAGTTCCGATCACCTTAAACAGCAAATGAAAAACCGCAGCTCTGCGAGCCGCCACCGAAGTGCCGATGCTTGATAATAGTCCTGTGGTGGTTGTCCCGATATTATCCCCAAACAAAATGGGAAGTGCCGTTTGAATATTGATTAAACCATACGTACCCATCGCTTGTAAAATCCCGATGGTAGCACTACTGCTCTGGACAACGGCCGTAAGCACGGCACCCGCTAAGATGCCCAAAACAGGCACTTGGGAGAATCTCAACATGACCTGTGTAAAACCATCGAAATCCTGCAGCGGACGCATCCCTTCTGACATAAATGTCATGCCGAGAAACAAGAATCCAAACCCAAGGATAATTTGTCCCGCATTTCGCTGCTGACGTTTTTTAGCAAACAAATAAAAAAGCATCCCTAT
>SLAN01000061.1 GCA_007126865.1 Spirochaetales bacterium
CCGCCGCGAGCGGTACCTCGCCGCGCTCGTAGGCCTCACGCGGTATCCGAACCGACAGCTGCATCGCTCCGTATTCGTCCGCTGAGATCACCTCATGGTGCAGGCCGAAGTACCACGCGGCACTGCCACCGACTGCAATCGCCAGCACGGCAGCCGCGGCAAGCGTGCGTGCCGAACGCCGCAGCAAGGAGCGGCCCGGCAGCGGCGTCCACCTTCCTGCAACGAACGCGCTGATTCTTTCACTGTGGACGCCCGTCGTTCCGGGCGCGATGCGCGCGAGCCGGCGGTCGATCCGGCGGATCAGCGTCCGTACATTCTGAGGACGGCGTTTCGGCTTGCGTTGCATCAGCCGGCGGACGAAGCGCGCGGCGAACCGGCTCACCGACGGATTCACCTTTCGCGGGCGCGGGTACTGTCCGCGCTGAATCCGCTGAACCGCCTCCACCGACATGCCGCCGGTGAACGGTCGCTTGCCGGTAAGCATCTCGTACAGCGATACGCCGAGCGAATATATGTCCGCGCGGTAGTCGACGTTGCGCGTGTTGCGAAACTGCTCAGGCGCCATGTAGCACGGGGTGCCGAGCGTCATTCCCTCGCGGGTAAGCGTCGACTCCTCGTCGCCGTATACCGATGCTATGCCGAAGTCGACGAGTTTCCCCTGTCCGGCTCGAGAGACGAGGATGTTCGACGGTTTAATATCGCGGTGTACGACGCCGCGGTGGTGCGCATATTCGAGCGCCATGCAGCAGTCTCTGCAGATCCGCAAGGCGATTTCTTCGGGAATGTATCGCTGCTCGGCGATCAGCTGTTCGACCGAAAGACCGTCAACGTACTCCAGAACGATGTGATAGTAGGAGCCCTCGCGAAAATGGTCGTAGACGCTCGCGATGAAGTCGTTACGGAAGTCCATCATTATCCGTGCTTCGCGTCGGAAACGCTCCCGTACCGACGCGTCGCCACGGAAGGTGAGCTTTTTGATGATGACGTTCCGATCGAGTGTCGGGTGCTCGGCGGTATATACCGCCCCCATTCCGCCGGTGGCGATCTGTTCGAGTACCCGGTACTTTCCGATTGTCGACGGCGTCTTAGCCATAGGTGCTTTCCGCCATTATTCCGTTAATCCGAGACGATCGTTTTGTTCACCTCTGCGAACTCCTCGGCGATAACCTGCGTCGCCTCGAGCAACCGCTGGTTCTCCTCCGGTGCGGGAAGCTGGTCGGTGGATACGGCAATCCGGTATATGGCCGATGTGCGTTGAACCGGCCCGCTCTTGAACTCCAGCTGATCATCTACCCGGATCGGGGCCGCCAGTTCGGCGGTGTCATGGGTTGCCGAGCTCGGCACATCGTTGCGCAGACCGATACTCGAGTACGCGGCGAATCGCGCATTCCGTTCGCCCGATCCACCGTGCAGCGGTCCGATAGCGACGATAGAGCCGGAGTAGGTCAGTGCGAGCGCTCCGCGGCCATCGTCGGGCGGAAACTCATCGACACTCTGCATTCGATAGTCGCCGAGTTTCTCATTGAAGATCTCGCTCTTCTCGAGCCACGCGGCCGCGATCCGCTCAACCGACTCCGGCGTATCCGGCAAACCGGACTGCTCGGTGATTCGCCGAATATGGTCGTGAATGTGCTCCGGTATTCTTTCCAGGTTTTCTCCCATAGCTTTACCGCTCCTGTTCCGCCCAGTGTATCGCTTACGGCGGTCGTAATTCCACGGTCCATGCGTGATACACTTCTCACTCATGAGTGAATTCGAACAGTTGCCCGAGACAATTCAGCGACAACTGCGTGCGATTGCCGACGATCCTGCCTACGAGGCGGATTCCGACATTCTTGACCGACTCGCGGAGAACTGGGTACGGAAACGTGCCCTTGTCGACGAACAGGCGAGCGCGCTGCGCATGCACTCCGTCGATTCGCTGAGCGCAGACGACGAACGAGGTTTCCTCGCGGTCACCCGCTCCGGCTCGATGATCGCTCTCGGACCGCGACGAGGGTCGGCAGGCTCACGCTGGCTCGAGTACGCGAGTATCGGGATGCGAGCGGACGTACCCGATGTGGTGCGCGCCGACGAGGTCGCAATGAACGACGACGCGCGCCTCGAGGCGAGTATCACACTCACCGGCGCACCGATCAGCTCGACCTCGGAGCTGGTCGGCATCGCAACATTCGACGCCGAAGTGTCGGCCGCCGAACAGGACCGCCGTCTCCGGGAGGCAGCGATCTTCCTTACAAACGGGTTCGTCAAGTTGAATCAGTCGGTCAGCGGCTCGCCCGACGCCCCCGAGCATTTCACCATGAAATCGATCGTGCGCTACGTCGCTGCCCGAAACGGGATACGCCAGGGAGATGCGAAGCGCATAATCGACGACTTCCTTACGACGGTCGAGAGTGGAGCGGTGCTTGGTGAGCGTGTTGCGCTCGGGTCGCTCGGGCGACTCACCCTCGATGTTCGCTCTGCTCGCAAGGCGCGCCTCGGCAGAAATCCGGCGACCGGCGAAGAAATTCTGATTCCAGCCCAACCGCGCCAGGTCGTGCCCCGAATGCGCTTCGGCCGTCGGTTTCGTGAGCGGGTGAGTGGAGTCGACCCCGAGCGTATCGAATCCTCCGATCACTCCGGCGCGGAATCGTGATCGTCGAAGCTCGCGTGTGAGCCGGCCGGATCATCTTCCGCTGCACCCGGTTCGGCCTTGGGCGTTTCGTCGGGAAGGCTCCTCTGTTCGTCACCGGCGCCGCCATCGGCAGTCGGCTCCTCGCCGGCCCCGGTATCGCCGAAGCGATACGGCGGACAACCGGTGGTCGTCGTGCGCAACGCGAACAGGGCGCCGGAACCGGGATAGCGGGCGATATCATCGCGGCCGAGGCCGATTCTGGCGGTGGTGATGTAAAGCGTCGACAGATCCGCATCTCCGAATGCAACACTGGTGACATTTTTTGCCGGGACATCGATCTTCTCGACCAGTTCCGCCTTCTCCGGATCCCAGACGGTGACGCACGCGCCGTGGAACATCGCTACCCACAGCCGTCCCTCACTGTCGATCGTCATGCCGTCCGGCTTCCCGTACTCCGCCGGCACGGCGATGAGCGAGCGCCGATTCGACAAGGTGCCGCTGTACGGGTCGTAGTCGAGCATGTCGATATTCGTCGTCGACGTATCGATGTAGTACACCGTGCGCCCGTCGGCGCTCCAGCAGATTCCATTGGAAACGGTTACACCGCCGAAACAGCGTTCGACCGAGTAGTCATGGTCGACCCGGTAGAGCGCCGCGGTGCCGATTCGCCGAACGGTGCTCATCGTGCCGATATAGAAGCGGCCGCCCGGACCGCACTTTCCATCGTTGCACCGGTTTTCCGGCATGTCGGCTTCCAGCGGAATTTCGCGCAGCCGCTCGCCGGTCGCTGCATCGACTACCGCGACCGAATTCTCCAGGCCGACGAGAACCTGACCGTCGTCCGCGGTGGGAACGACCGTCGAGACCTGCTCGCCCATGTTCACCGAGCGATTATGCCCGTGGACGGGATCGAAGCGGTTGAGAGTTCGCCCGGCAATGTCGACCCAGTAGAGCAGCGCTTCTCGGTCGTCCCAGATCGCGCCCTCTCCGAGATCACAGCGGACATCGACAACGATTCTCGGTTCGTCGGCCTGAATGCTCATACGCTTATCCCCGTTCGAGTTTCAGTGTTTCGGTCGGCTGATCACATACCTCGGACGGGCCGAAGTACTGGATTGCACCGGGCGAAGCGAAGCTGGTCCGGACCCGCCACTTCGGCCGTTGCCGGGCAAACTCGGCGAACGGTTTGCCGTCGAGCTCCACGAGAGCCTTTCGTATGACCGGCTTGTCGCTGCCGTGGCGGCGCTCCATGTTCATGAGCATGGTGAGCGGAATACCTCCCGCCTCCCACTTCGCCGGGCCTTTCGCGAGGTTGCTTACCGAGGCGATATAGCCGGTGAGGCCGTTCGCGACGAGAACGAACGCCGCGTATCCGAGGCCGTAGCAGTAGTCGGCGTCGAAGTTCGACGGAAATGCGCAGCGCCCTTCATACCCGAAGAAGTGTGAGAGCGCGCTGAACTTCCCGTTGTACGACCCCGAACGCTTCATCTCGTTGAGCTGCGCCTCGACCATCTCGATCAGAAGCTTTTCCGTCTCGATTCGCGACACCTGCACGTTGCCGTGCGGATCGCGGTCCATGAGCAGCTGCGACTGGATCGACGACGGCAGCGACCGGAAAACCTCACGCGCCCCCGAAGAAAGCCGTTCACCGAAATCGGAATGGGTGTCGGTCTGCTCGGCCGCGGCGAGCACGTCATTGAGCTCGGAGATCAGG
>SLAN01000336.1 GCA_007126865.1 Spirochaetales bacterium
CAACTACCGCCTCGCCACGACCCGCGAAGAGGCGGTCGAGCGCATCGATACGGCACTGCGCACCGTCGGTCTCAGCTATCGGGAGATTGCCGGCCGCTACCCCGGCGAGTTCTCCGGTGGACAGCTGCAACGCATCTCGATCGGCAAGGCGCTGCTCGTCGAGCCGACACTGCTGATCGCCGACGAGCCGGTTTCCATGGTCGACGCGTCGCTGCGCATGTCGGTCGTGAACCTGTTCAAGAAGCTGCGCGACGAGTTCGGCATCAGCGTAATCTATATCACCCACGACCTCGCCACCGCCTATTACGTCTGCGACCGGATTGCGGTCATGTTCCGCGGCAACATCGTGGAGATCGGCGACGTCGAGAAGGTACTCATGCATCCGCGCCACCCGTATATCGAGCTGCTGCGCGATTCGATACCGATCGCCGACCCGGAGCAGCGGTGGAATAGCCGCATGGAGCTCACCGAGAGCGAACAGGAAGAGTACCAGCGCACCGGCTGCAAGTTCGCCGGCAGGTGCCCGCATGTCATGGACCGCTGCCGGAGCGAGGCGCCGGGCGACATCGAGGTCGACGGCGTGTTTGTGAAGTGTTTCCTGTATGATGATGGTGATGGCACGCGCGGGACCGGCGCGGTGCATTGAACCGGCACGCGCCGGGCAACGGCGCTCGTACGCACCTGTTTATCTGTGTTAATGGGTCGAAACATACTCACATGACCGGTCCGGCCAACGTAGAGCGAATCACCGTACGTTGATGCGTACGGACGGGACCGATCGTTATGAACGTCACTTGGGGGGTGACCATGAAAGAAAAAAGTCTTATCACGTTAGTAGCTGCAATCGTCGTTCTGTTATTCACAGTGCCCGGTTGCGAGTCTCCGACCGGAACGGAGGATCCGGCAGGGCCCCGGATCAACTCGACCGCAGCGAACCTCGACGACTATGGCGAAGGGACTCCGCTGCCCGAAACGAAAGAGGATGCCCTGATGATCCTTCTGACCGCATGGATGTTGATCGGCGAGAACATGGGCAATGCCGAAGGCATCTACGATGCCTTTGATTTCGATCCCGAGGAGAACCCGTTCGATCACGAGATCGACTTCAGCTATGACGATGTGCCGATGTACACCGCAGACGACGACGTGTACGGCGGCTTCGATGTCCGTGTGAATGGCTCAATCTCAGGAAGTCACGAGGAGGAAGGCGACCTCGTGATATCGGGGGAGATTTCGGGGAATATCGCGATTCTGCTTACGGAGATCGCGTTCGAAGGCCCGGATGCAGCGGTTGTGGACGGCCTTTTCGAGCTCAGTGCCGCGGCTTCCGCCGAATTCGTGAACACGTATCCCGACGATTCGAACGACAACGGCGACGACGACATCTACCCCGAATCCGTGTACATCGACGCCGAAGGTCACGCCGACATTCTCTACGCGCTCTCCGTGTCGACCGACGGAACGGGAGACGTACCGTTCGGCGGCAAGGTCGTTCTATCCGGCAGAATTGAGGCGTCCGTTGCCGACACCGTCAGCGAGGACAGTTTCGACGACGAGATGGAGGTCATCGAGAGTATTCTCGATCGGTTCGCCGTGACGCTATACGTCTGCAACAACCCCGGCGAAATTATCGAACAGTTCACCATCACCATCGATGATCTGATCGACTTGTTCGACTCTTTCTTCGAGGACGAGTTAGAAGAGTAGCACCCGGAGGAAGCGGATGGTTCCGGTACCGAATCAGCAACAGGCAACTATACAACATCGCCCTGAAACGCGAGTTCTACGGCCATGAGATTGCCCGCATCAGGATGCACGCAGCAATTGATACCCGGATCCATCATAACCGCATTCACGACTGCTCTCCGGGGCTGTGGCTGGATTGGCAGACACAGGGAACGGGAATCAGCAGAAATCTGTTCTGCCGGAACAATCGTGACCTCTTCGTTGAGGTGAGCCACGGGCCGTACATCGCCGGTCACCGGGAGCTCCATCGGGTTGACCGGCCGGTTTACATCAACAACAACGCCTATTTCGCCGGAGCACTACCATTCGAGCGGGAAGAGAACAAGCTGGTAGTTGACGGAAAGGCGGCTTCAATCGAGATCGTTGAGAGGGGTGATGAGGTCTACCTGTCATGCGAGCTGCCGGCGGAGTTCGAGGGCTTCTATGGGAGGGTCCACTCGACCCCGTTCCTTGACCGTGCCGCGACGCAGGAATAGTCTTCGGCAGGAGGCGCCGAATGAGCGGAATACTGCCGAGTGTCAGTTACAGCTTCACCATGCGACTGTATCTCGAAAACAAACCGGGCACACTTGCGAAGGTGCTCAACGCGATCGCCGAGCGACAGGGCGATCCCGGGGCGGTCGACGTCGTAAAGGTGGAGGGGCGGTTCAAGGTTCGCGACCTGACCGTCAGCGCCCGCGACGAAACGCACTCGCAGGAGATCGTCGAGGCCGTACGGCAGATCGACGGTGTGGAGGTGCGAAACGTCTCCGACCGCGTTTTTCTCCTGCACCTCGGCGGCAAGATCCGCATCCAGAACAAGATTCCGGTCGACACGCGCGACGCTCTGTCGATGGCCTATACTCCCGGCGTCGGGCGGGTGTGCAAGGCGATCTCCGAGGATGTGGACAAGGCGCACAATCTGACGATCAAACGGAATTCGGTGGCCGTTGTGAGCGACGGATCCGCGGTCCTGGGGCTGGGCAATATCGGTCCGGAGGCGGCGATGCCGGTCATGGAAGGGAAGGCGATGCTGTTCAAGGAGTTCGCCGACATCGACGCCTATCCGATCTGCCTCGCAACGCAGAATGTGGAGGAGATCATCTCGGCGGTTCGATGGATTGCGCCGGGGTTCGGCGGCATCAACCTCGAGGACTTCAGCGCGCCGCGCTGCTTCGAGATCGAGGCGCGGCTCAAGCGTGAGCTTCCGATTCCGGTCTTCCACGACGATCAGCACGGGACGGCGGTGGTCGTGCACGCGGCCACCATCAACGCGCTCAAGCTCGTCGGGAAGCGGGTCGAAGACGTGCGCGTCGCGATCGTCGGCTCGGGGGCGGCCGGAGTAGCCATAGCCCGGATGCTCCTGGCCGACGGGGTCGGGCAGATTCTCTGCTGCGACCGCAAGGGGATTATCAGCCGGGCTCGTCTCGATGAGCTCAACGAGAGCAAGGCGTGGCTCGCGAATGCGACGAACACCGAGAATCGCGACGGGTCGATCGACGATGCGCTCTCCGGCGCCGATATCCTCGTCGGGGTGAGCGGTCCGGGGATTATTGCGCCGGAAGCGGTCGGGAAGATGGCCCGCGACCCCGTTGTGTTCGCCCTTGCAAATCCGATTCCGGAGATCATGCCCGAGGAGATCGAGGGCAAGGCGCGTGTCATCGCGACCGGGCGCAGCGACTACCCGAACCAGATCAATAACGTGCTCGCCTTCCCCGGTATCTTCCGCGGGGCGCTCGATGCGCGGGCGACATCGATCAACGAGGAGATGAAACTCGCCGCCGCGCGCGCGATCGCCGAGTGTATCGAGGAGGACGAGCTGAGCGAGGAGTACATCGTGCCGAGCGTATTCAACAAGGAGGTGGTCACGCGCGTTTCCGAGGCGGTAAAGGAAGCCGCATACGAGAGCGGGACGGCGAAGCGGCCGCATCCGTGAGACGGTTGTCCTTCCTGTCGGCGGCCCGGCGGTCTCTCCGGCACGGGTGCCGACCGGGCCTGACGCACTGCGGGCACCGGCACCGTGTCGGTGCCCCTATGACGGCCTATTCCTTGCGCTCTCCCTTCCAGCTCTCGTACTCCTCGTGGGCGTCTTCGCGCAGCGGGTAGTACTTGCGCAGGTCGCCGCCTTCAAGCAGGCGCATTCGCGAGAACTCCTCCCACTCCGCGTGTGCGCTCGCTTGCTCGAGAAGCGTCTCCGCGAGGGAAATGGGAACAACGACTACCCCGTCGTCGTCGGCGATAATAATGTCGCCGGGCATGACGAGCGTATCGCAGCAGGCGATCGGGACATTCACCGCGTACGGGAAGATATCGGTCTGGGTGTGGAAGTTCGGCGTGGTTCCTTTGATCCAGAACCCGATATCGAGCCGTTGTGCTTTCGGCCAGTCGCGAATGCATCCGTCGACGACGACCCCCGCTCCGCGTTTGCCGGCGAAGTAGGTAAGCATCATATCACCGAATACGCCGCTTCCCATGTGTCCCCGCGCGTCGACCACGACGATATCGCCTTCCTGAACCGAGTAGAGTGCGTGTCTGTGAAGCTGCTCTTCGGGATCCGAGTACTCATC
>SLAN01000338.1 GCA_007126865.1 Spirochaetales bacterium
GATACCGAGGAGATGTATCTCAACGGTATTAGCTCTTCGATGCCGGAAGAGGTTCAGGAACAGTTCATCCATACGATTCCCGGCCTCGAACAGGCGGAGATCATGCGACCCGGCTACGCGGTGGAATACGACTATATCGATCCCTCTCAGCTCTACCCGACCCTCGAGGCGAAGCTCTGCGACGGGCTCTTCATCGCCGGACAGACCAACGGGAGCTCCGGCTACGAGGAGGCCGCCGCGCAGGGGCTGGTCGCCGGTATCAACGCCGCACGGAAGCTTCAGGGTGCCGAACCGGTTATCCTCGGACGCGCGGAGGCGTACATCGGAGTGCTCTGCGACGACCTGGTGACCCTCGGGACGAAGGAGCCGTACCGCATGTTCACGAGCCGCGCCGAGCATCGCCTCGTGTTGCGCCACGACTCGAGCGACATGCGCCTGTTCGAGAAGGGATACGGGATCGGATTGCACGGCGAGGAGCGCTACCAGCGGTTTCTCGAGAAACGTGAGCGCATCGATGAGTTCAAGGAGCTGCTTCGCCGCCGGCGCCTCGGACAAAGCGACTTCGAGGGCGATGCCGCGGAAGCGATGAACGGCCGCAAGCCGCTCTTCGAGCGGCACCTCGGCAAGACGCTCTACCAGGTGCTCAAGGATCCGGAAATTCGGATTGATGATGTGAGCCCGCTCGTAAACGGCAACCACGACTATGAGCCGGTCAGCGCAGTGCGGCCCGACTGGCTCCGTCAGGTCGAGCTCGACGTCAAGTACGAGGGGTATGTCGCGCGCCAGGAGAAACAGATAGCTCGCATGGAGCGCGTTGAGCGGATGAAGCTCGGCCGTGACTTCGACTACGGCTCGGTTCGCGGGCTCTCCAACGAAGGGCGCGAGAAGCTGGAGAGTATCAAGCCGATGAGCCTCGGCCAGGCCGCGCGTATCTCCGGAGTGCGAAACTCCGACATTGCGGTGCTCATGGCCCACGTCGAGGCGGATCGGGTAAGACGGGGTACCGCAGAATGACCGACTCCGGTCGGGAAATTCTGCGCGAAGGGCTTGCCGCACTTTCGTTGGAGAACAGCGACGATATCGCTCGGGCGCTCGAGCGATACATCGCCGAGCTCGAATTGTGGAATCGGAAGCTGCGCCTCGTGGACGCCGCCGGAGACGAACTGGTCACTCGCCACATCCTCGACTGCATGGCGGCCGTTCCGCTCGCTCGTGCCGTGCTACCGGAGAGGGGCACGATCGCCGATCTCGGCAGCGGCGCCGGTCTGCCCGGTATTCCGTTCGCCCTCGCGTTGCCCGACTCGACAGTCGCGCTAATCGAGCGCAGCGGGCGTCGTGCCGGATTCTTGAGAAACTGCCGCGCGGTGCTCGGTCTGTCGAATGTCACCGTGTGCGAGCGCTCCTACACCGACCCGAGTGACGATCGCTACGATCTGGTTGTCGCTCGAGCGCTTACCGCTATCGACAGCACGTTCGTGGACTGTCTTTTCCGGATGCTTCGAGACGACGGACATGCGCTGCTGTTGAAAGGACGACGCGAGCGGATCGAAGCGGAGACTGCGTCGGTCGCCTCATCGAAGGCGGTGTTCGACATCAGACCGCTCGCCGTGCCGGGGCTGGACGCCGAGCGGCACGCCGTTATCATTTCGAAACAAACTCCCTAGGAGTTTGTCGGACTTCACTTCGGAATTGAATATCGGACGTATACTCCGACATCGGAATGCATAGGTCTCGGCGATAATATGCGCTAAGCCCTTCCGATATTCAATTCTGCCCATATGTCCGACAAGCTCCCTAGAACCGCGTCATGATCTTTTGCAGGTACTTCTGCAATTCGCTCTTGTCGTGCAGATCCACCAGTCGAGCTTCCACGAATGCCCGTGCACCATCGGTGAACTCACCGGCACAGAAACAGATACCGCGACCCGCCTTGACTTCCTTGATTCGCGTGTGAAAATCGCGCAGCATCAGCTCCCCGATATTGCCGCTGTGGCGGATGAATCGAAACAGGATCAGATCCTGCCAGTTGCGCGTTTCCACCTCCGCAAGTAGATCGGCGTGCTGATTCGATTCCACGTGAATATCCTCGAGCTTCACTTGTGCATTGGAGAAGTACACGGCGACGATGCGACGGCACACGCTCACGAAATCGCTCGACGGGCCGATGAGATAGGTCTGCAAGTTCCGGTCGCTGCTGAGCTCCTCTGCCCGACCGAGCTGGGTCGCCACATCTTTGTAATCCGGCTTGATTGCATGAATCTCACGAAGCACCTGTGCCGCCTTCTCGACCTGCTGATTGCGTGTGTACGCGTTGGCCATTCGGTAGCGCAGCTCGAGCTCGACTTCCGGCTTCAGCGACTCATGCCTCAGTCCGATCTCGAAGTCGCGGATCGCCTCCTCGTACTTCTTCTGTTGTAAGCGGATCAGTCCGGCTCTCAACGAGGCACTCGGTCCGAGGGTCGGATCGGCGCGGAGGTGGCTGAAGATACGCAACGCCTGCTCCTGCTGACCGAGCTCGTAATAGCATTGCGCGAGTGCAAACTGCGACTCCTTGTCTCCCGGTTCCTGATCCACCGCTCTACGCAGGGTTGCGAGAGCATTCTTGTATTCCTTCATTCGAAAGAGCGCCTGTCCGAGATAGCGGAGTGTCCCGCCGTGCTCCGGTTGCTGCGAACTCGCCTCCCGGAGGAGCGAAACCGCTTTCTCATAGTTTCGCCTCCGGAACTCCAGATATCCGAGGTTGTAGCTGATTTCGAACAGATCCGGCTTCGTCTGTCGGGCAAGGAGCAGCCCCTTGTACGCTTCATTGAGGTGGCCTTCCCGCATGGCACTGAGGGCGTGGCGAAGAGTGACTTCGAACTCGTCAACCTGATCGTTGCTCGGAGCCAACTGCAAGAGGGCGTCATATGTCTTGAACGCCTTCTCCCAGTCTTCTTCGCGATAGTAGAGATCCGCGAGCTCGCTGAGCGCACCGACATCCTTCGGATTCTGCGCGAGACGTTTGTTCGTCTGCTTCAGAATCGTGGCGCGATCGCGTACCTTGCCGCCGCCGCCACCGCTCTTTCGACGATCCTGGTTGAGAATAGACATGGCAATGGCCGCCAGGACGATAATCCCGACCGTCAGGATGCCGATAATGACGGGGAGAGACATGCGGGTATTATTTCGTCGAGTTTCGCCCTCGTCAATCAAGTCCGCTTTCGTTGACAAAGGCTGAACCGCTGCCATACGCTTGACCTGCAGAGCTTGGGAGGATTACCGGTGGACAACGCTGTGATCGCTATTAAGACAGCAGACGGGTCGCGGTTCCCGATCCTCGATCGGAACGATCGTGGCCGCAAACGGGTCGTGCTGACCACCTCACGTGACAACCAGGAACGCGTCCAGATAGACATGTACCAGGGTGATCGCGACGACCTCGCCAACGCCGAGTACGTCGGGAGCCTCGTTATCGATGATATCGATGCCGCTTCCGCCGGAAGCGTCGAAATCAGCCTGATTTTGGGCATCGACGATCGGGGGCAGCTGCAGGCGCGGGCGCAGAATCTCTCGAACGGTGATACTCAGAGTCTTTCGATCAGCCTCGATCAGACCGACGAAACCGGCAGCGAGGCATCCGTCGAGAGTAGCTCGGAGGAGCTCCCGGACTTCTCCCTCGACGACGAGGAATCGTTCGATCTTTCGGCGGAACTCGAGGAACCGCCGGTTTTCGATCCGGACGAATCGTCTCCGGAATCGGCCGACGATACGGAGTTCGGCGGTCCGGATCTCGACGACCTTGCATTTGAGCTTCCCGAGGAGGATGATTCTGAGTTCGATCAGGCGTCGGGCGACGTCGGTGAGAGTGAGCAACCGTTTTCCGGCGAGTTCGACGCAGAGGGCGGGGACGACGAGCTGTCACCGCTCGAAGCCGAGAGCGAGTATGACGAGCTGGAATCCCTGGAAGGTGCGAGCGAGGATGAAGAGCCGGCATCCCTCGAAGCTGCGAGCGACTATGAAGAGCCGGCATCCCTGGAAGCTGCGAGCGACTATGAAGCGCCGGCATCCCTCGAAACTGCGAGCGAGTATGAAGAGTCGGCATCCCTCGAGGCTGCGAGCGACTATGAAGAGCCGGCATCCCTCGAAGCGGCGAGCGACGAGCTGACACCCGTCGAAGATGAGGAAGCGGCGCCCGCCCGCGCCGAAACCGAGGACTTCTCTTTCGATGAGTTCGACTCACCGTACGCGGATCAACGCCTCGCTTCGCACGCGGCCACGGAGCCGGGTATCGAGGACGAGGA
>SLAN01000276.1 GCA_007126865.1 Spirochaetales bacterium
GAGCGGAACCCGAACGGGTAACCGTCTTCTAGCGGGAGTATGCGCCGGCCCCGGGCGATGCCGTCATACAAGTGCTCACGAGTCCGTTCCACGTGGTGCGGATTCCGAATCTCAGCCGACCGATTCGCTTTTCACGCCGTCGATAACGCAATGACAAGAGGCGCACGAATCCGGCGACGGTTGCCATCGTACGGCTATTCAAGCGTATCTGCTCCCTTTGACAGCACGTTCTTTTCGAGTATAATACGGCCGCCGGTAAGTGGAAACGGCACTTTGTTCTTTAACAGACCGCGAGAAGCGGAACAATTCGGTGGAACGATGTGCAAACGGTGTCGTCGATAGGTGTATTGTCGATCTCGACAGACCGTTTGCGCAGGATCTGGAGCAATAAGACCGTCGGGGGACTGTCCTGAAAAGGGCTTGCGCTGTTGTTCCAGATGGGCCTATTCAGCCCATTCGCCTCCTTGTGTGCGCCGGAGTACGGTAAGGTGTACGGCCGCCGAGTCCGGCAACGCTCGAAGGCATCCTCTGGGGAGGTAGATGGAATGCAGATCACCGATATTCGCATTCGGCATGTAGCTGCAGAAGGGAAGCTTCGGGCCTATGTGACCGTCACATTCGACGACTGTTTTGTCGTGCACAATGTGAAGATCATCGAGGGCAAGACCGGCATCTTCATTGCGATGCCGAGTCGAAAGACGAAGACAGGTGAATACAAGGATGTTGCACATCCCATTCACTCCGGCTTTCGCAACGAGCTGCAGGAACAGATTCTGGCTACGTTCCGCGCATCCGAGTCTTCCGGACCGGAAGCGGAGGGCGATCGGTTCGGTCAGACGGAGAGTAGTTCCGGGGCGGCCGCGTCCGAGCCCGAATCCGTTGTAGCGAACGCGGTAGACGAGTAAGAAGAGCGGGCCGTATTCCACTTTCCCATTGGGACGTTGGCAAGCGGTTAAGCCACCGGGTTTTGATCCCGGCATTCGCAGGTTCGAATCCTGCCGTCCCAGGATTCTCTTGAGGTGTGTCCCCGTCCTTCGCGGACTCGCGGGTCGAGGGGCTCGGCGACCACCTCCGATAGTGGAAACGTAAGGAGTTATACAGGTATGGAAGCGAAGACGCTGGCAACGGCGCTCAGAAGTGAACGAAAAAAGGGTGCTGCGCGACGGCTTCGGCGCAACGGAAGCATTCCGGCGATCGTGTACGGGCACGGCGAGCCGACGGCGATTTCGATCGACGCACGAGAGTTCGCTACCAAGTTCAAGTACGTGTCCGAAAGCACGATCATTACGCTCGATGCCGGCGAACAGAAGTTCGATGTGCTGATCAAGGATTACCAGGAAGATGTGGTAAACGGCGGCATTCTCCACATTGATTTCTATGAAATCGAGGCGGGAAAGGCCGTCCGGACCCATATCCCCGTGCATATCGAGGGGTCGCCGAAAGGGGTGCGAGAAGGTGGTATCCTCGAGCATCCGCTGTACGAGCTGGAGATCGAGTGTCTGCCTAAGGACCTTCCCGAAGACATTAAGATTGACGTCTCCGAGCTCGAGATAGGGGACTCCCTTCATATCGCGGACCTGCAGCCTCCGGAGGGAGTGACCATTCTCTCGAATCCGGATCAGGTCGTGGCGCTTGTCTCCACTCCGCGTGTGGAGGAGGAACCGGAGGTCGCCGAAGAGGAAGAAGTCGAGGCAGCCGAGGAAGGTGTCGAAGAGACGGAAGCCGAGTCCGAAGAGGAGCAGGAGTAGTACAGTCGTGCCGACTGAGTTCACCGCACTCTGTCTCGGTAATCCCGGCGAACGCTATCAGAAAACCCGGCACAACGCCGGGTTTTTTGTTGCCGAGGAGGTCGCGGAAGCGATCTCATGCAGGCTGCGGAAGCGTTTGTTCGTTCCGTATCGCAGTTGTTATCGCCCCCCGTTGCTGGTGGCGACTCCGTTAACGTACATGAACCGCAGCGGGGACATTCTTCCCTCCCTCGTTCGCCGCTATCCGACGGCCACCGGCCGGCTGGTCATCGTTTTCGACCAGATGGACCTGCCGCCGGGCGCCATTCGGCTGAAGCGCGGCGGTGGGGCCGGCGGCCATCGTGGTGTTGCCAGCGTGCTTCAGAACAGCAGTGAGCGGCAGGAGATTCTGAAGCTTTCCGTGGGGATCGGACGGCCTCCACCGAATATGAGTGTCACCGAGTATGTGCTTTCGCCACCGGAAGAATCCGAGGCAACCCGGCTGCGGGAGGCGTGCCGAAGAGCCGCGGACGTACTGCTGAGACTCCGGTCGGAAGATGCAAACTCCGTAATGAGTGAAGTGAATCGTCGTGACCAGATCGAATCACACCCTTGATCAACGCTTCGTACAGGAGGCTCGGAGAATCGGGCTCGCCGACGGGCGATTCGTCGTCGCAGTATCGGGAGGACCCGATTCCACCGCGCTGGTCGAGCTTCTCGGGGCCAACCGCGGCGAGCTGAAGGTGGAGCTCGTGCTCGCCTATGTCGATCACTCGTTGAGGGGGAAGCGGGCCTCGCGACGCGAGCGGCACACATTGCGGCGGCTGGCCGACCGATACTCCGTGCGGACGCGAACTGCCGAGTTGAATCCGGAGGAGATCCGTCGCGGCGGCGGGGGATTGGAAGCGGAAGCGCGGCGGATGAGATACGAGTCGTTGGGACGCATCGCATCGGAAGAGGGTGCGGCCGGTGTAGTCCTGGCTCATCATCTTGACGATCAGGTTGAAACGGTGCTCATGCGGATGATATGCGGGACGAGCATTGAAGGCCTGTCGGCGATGCGACCTCGTCTGGACCGGGACGGTACAAGCCTCTATCGCCCCCTGCTGTCTTTCCGCCGAAAAGAACTGCAAATCGCAGCTCGCCGTACCGGCGTAAAGCCGGTTCGCGATCGGTCAAACCGGGACCGAAGGCGATTGCGCTCACGCATTCGGCGAGAGCTGTTGCCGCCGCTGGATAAGATCAGACCGTCATCGTTTGAGGCGATCGGCCGGCTGGCGGAAGAATCGGCGAACGCAGCGGATGCCCTTCGGGCTGCGGCGCGTTTCGGGATCGACGATCCGTGCCGTTTCGAGCGCAGAGAGTTTTTTGAGCGCCCGCCTTCGCTGCGGCTCATACAGCTGCACGAGGCAGTACGTCTGACATCCGAGGCGCCGGTATATCGTATACCGCGACGCTTTTTTGCGCCGCTTCTCACGGAGACCGATACGGGCTTGTCCGGACGTGTAGCTACCGGCTACGGAGTTGAGCTTGTTCTCGATCGTGACACTGTCTCGGTTCTTCCCGCCTCCGTTGTGCGTGCGCATGAATCGTGTGGTGAACGGCTGATCGACGAGAACGGTGCGCAATTGGCGACATCTCCGCCTACCCCCTTCGACGAGCTTTCTATCGAGGTCGGGCCGGTCGATCGGTGGGCCCCCGAGTCGCAAAAGCAGCCGGTTGACAGACGGGGCGACGGGCGTTTTCTCTTTTCCCTGGAGGTGACGTGTCCGGTCATTACCCGTCGAGCATCGCCTCGCGATGCGCATGCGTTCGGACAGAAGCGAGGCGGCTTCAAGCGCCGAATCGAACGGCTGCCCTCGCGCTTTCTCGTACTCTGCGACGCGGAGGGCCCGAAGGCACTTCTCGAACTCGGGGAAGACGGCACGATCTCCTGCGAACCGGTAGTTGACGCCGAAAGAAACGTCGTGAAGGGCAAGAGGCTTGCAATATCAGCATATATCGCCGAGAAACGTAGTAATGGTGAGGAACGGTGAGATATCCGAAACGATGTGAACAGCCGGCGTGTTCGCCGGTTGTGACAATCGGGCTGAGATTTGTCGCTTTTCTAGGAGCGTGTGTGGTCGCCGTGACGAGCCTGACGGCCCAATCGCAGCAGTTGGGTGACCTATACGCCCGAGAGTCGTATGGGCTGCTCGAAGAGCATCCGGCGGAGGCAAGAGAGCGTGCCGAGACCGCTCTTTCATATGACCAGGAGAACTCGGACGCACTGCATGTGCTCGCGATGGTCGACGCGCTCGATCAGTCAACACGGCATCGGGCTGTCAGCAGGCTGGAGGAAGCGATTGAGCTCGGGCGGTTCCGGCATACCTCGCAACGTGAAGCTCGGTTGCTGTTCGGCGAGCTTCTGCTGAACGCCGGCGAGCACGACGCATCGCGTGAGGTGATCGAGCCGATTCTGTTCGGGGATCCGGTCGGCCGGCGCGACCAGGGCGACTACGTCGACCAGGGCGACTACGTCGACC
>SLAN01000148.1 GCA_007126865.1 Spirochaetales bacterium
ACACGGCGATGAATGCGATGTCGTCGGTGTAACCGATACCAACCGCGAAGCAGCCGATCGATTCGCCGTCGAGTACGATATTCCGGATGTGCGTGCCGGTGTCGACGAGTTACTCGACTCGACGAAGCCGGATCTCGTCAGTATCTGTACTCCTCCGGCCGTCCACACCGAGCTGAGCATTCGGTGTATGGAGGCCGGTGCGTGGGTGTTATGTGAGAAGCCGTTGTGTGCATCGCTCGAAGAGCTCGATCGTATCGTCGAAAGTGAGAAACGAACCGGCTGCCGCACGGCAAGCGTGTTCCAGTGGCGATTCGGGTCGGCGGCTCAGCACCTGAAGCGAATATTCGAGGACGGTACTCTCGGCGCCTTGTACACCGGGGTCTGCAACACGACGTGGTACCGGGACCAGGCGTACTACGATGTACCGTGGCGCGGTACGTGGGAAAGCGAGCTCGGCGGCGTCACCATGGGCCACGGTATCCATCTTACCGATCTCTTCTTATGGCTGGCCGGCGACTGGCTGGAGGTCAAGGCGATGACCGGCACACTCGCCCGCAATATCGAAGTTGAAGATGTTTCTTCGGCGCTCGTGCGCTTTCGCAACGGTGCGATGGGCACCGTACTTACGACGGTGCTCGCACCGCGGCAGGAGACCTATCTTCGCCTCGATTTCGAGGAGGCGACGGTAGAAACGCGCGGACTCTATTCGGTTTCCAACGATAACTGGAGCTTCGATCGCGGCGAGCAGGCACAGGAGGAGACGACCGATCGCGTGATCGAGCGCTGGAATGCCATCTCCGGAGATGTCGCCGGCGGGCACGAGGCGCAGATCGGACACATGCTCACCGATATGCGGGAGCGCCGGCGACCGGATACCAGCGGTGACGGGGTTCGGCGAACGCTCGAGTTCATCACCGCGCTGTACAAGTCGGCGTTTACCGGCGAGACGGTACGTGCCGGATCGATCGGCTCCGGCGATCCGTTCTACACGGCGATTCACGGCGGGCAGGGGTAGTCCGGCGAACGCTCAGGTTGGTCCGCTACACGGTGAATCCCGGAGCGACGGATTCAGCCGACGAGTTTTTTGATTGTGTCTCGAAGATTATGGATGGAAGCGGGCGACCGCCTTGCATGGGAAGCAGTTACACACTTCAAACATAGCGGATGAGACGACCCGGTGGCATTCGCGTGTAACTCGTTAGTATGACCGGTCCTGTTCGGTGCAGAGCTCTTTTCCGTCCATAATCTTCGAGACACGACTAATTTTTTCCGCTTGCACCTTCCGCCGAACCCGGGGTATGTATTGTGGCGCCATGAGTCGCCACTATCGATTGGTAAGTTCGGTAAGCGGACGCAGCTACGATGATGACGGGCTGCTGCTCGCGGAACCCGATTCGCCGGTCTCCGGTCTCCTCATGACCGACTATCACAGCCTCGATTTTCGACCGGGACCCGACGCGGACGGGATATATCGGTTCGATTTCTGGTTGCCGGTTATTCGTCGTCTCGAGGGCTCGTCCGCGCCGGTTACCTGGCGAAGCGAAGGCCTTGCCGAGTATCTCGGTCTCGAAAACCTCTATATCACCTTCAGCGGATACTGGCCGGAGCGCGGCGCACGAATGCTGACCGGCACCTTCAAGGAGTGCGAGGCGTATTCCGTGTGCGCCCGAACCGCGGATGCCGGCGAGACGCTGGTGGTCGCCAGTGCCGGCAACACCGCGCGTGCCTTCGCGCGCGTCTGTTCGGATAACCGCCTGCCGCTCGTTCTCGTGATCCCGGAGAAGAACCTTGACGCATTGTGGCTCACGGAACCGCTCGGCGACAGCGTGTTCGTTGTTGCCGTCGGCGACGGGGCCGACTACGCCGACGCGATCCACGCGTCCGGAGTGATCGCCGCGCTGCCGGGCTATCGTGCCGAGGGCGGAGCGCGCAACGTCGCGCGACGTGACGGAATGGCGACGACACTCTTAAGTGCGATAGAGGCAATCGGTGGGCTCCCGCACGAATACTTCCAGGCGGTCGGCAGCGGTACCGGGGCAATTGCAGCGCGGGAGGCCGCCGATCGCTACCTGAAGCGGCACGCCTCACCAGGTTCGTCACCCAACACGGGAGCGGATCGTATGCGACTGCGACTCAGTCAGAATGCACCGTTCCTGCCGCTGTACGAATCGTGGCGCGCCCGAAGCCGAACGCTCGTCGAATACGAGGAGAATGATGCCAAGCGGCGATTGGACGGCATATTCGCCCGTGTGCTGGCAAACAGGACTCCGCCCTGGAGCGTCGCCGGCGGACTGTTCGATGCGTTGAGCGCCGGCGGAGGCGATATTGCAGCCATCGCCAACGAGCAAGCCGTCGAGGCGGCAACTCTCTTCGAGCGACTCGAAGGTGTCGATCCTGCGCCGGCCGCCGCCGTGGCAATCGCATCACTTATGCAGGCGGTGGAAGCGAAGAGTGTCGATCGGCACTCTACGGTTATGCTCAACGTTACCGGCGGCGGTTTTAAGCGTTTATGGAAAGAAGTGGGACGCGTGCCGATTACTCCAGACCTTGTGATCGGTCGCGATGAGATCTCGCCCGGGCGAATCTCTGCGCGTCTGAACGGCCGGTAAGGGCGCATTCGCCTCATCCATAATCTTCGAGACAGTGGGTACCGCATATGTTTCTGCTGCAGAAGGTCGTTTCCCGGTTGATCTTTCCCCTCCCACTCGCCCTGATCGTGGGTGTTGTCGGTATCCTGCTGCTTGCCTTGACAAAACGACACCGTACCGGGCTTTCGCTCGTGATCGGAGCTCTCGCATTCCTCTGGGTCGCCGCGACTGCGCCGGTCGCCGACCGGCTTCTCTGGTCGCTCGAAGGACAATACCTGCCGGTTAGCGGAATACCGGAAGAGGTGGAAGCAATCGTCGTGCTTGGCTCCGGCCACGTCGAACGCGAGGAGTTCCCGCCGACGGTTTCGCTCGGGCGATCGAGTAGCGCACGCGTGGTCGAATCGGTACGTCTTGCCTCCGGAAACGATCTTGCGGTTGTCTTCAGCGGTTATGCCGGGTCCGGCGACATGCCGAACGCCGAAATGAATCGGGAGGCAGCGGTGGAGCTCGGCCTCGATCGGGACCGAACTCTCGTGCTTCCCGAGCCCCGTAACACTTCAGAGGAAGCGCGTGCTATTGCTGCGGCGTTGCCCGATACGCCGGTGCTCCTGGTTACCAGCGCCTCGCACATGCCTCGCGCCCTGCTGGTCTTCGACCGCAGCGGTGTCGATACAGTGCCGGCGCCGACGGAGTTTCGAGCGGCCCAGCGGAACTACTCACTCTGGAGCCTTCTGCCGGCGGCGGAGGCGTTGGCGAACACCGAACGCGCCTGGTATGAGTTTCTCGGTATTCTGTGGGCCCGGCTAACCCATCGGTAGCCGTTGTTTTCGCTCAAGGCAGGTGGTATCTTCGGCTTGTGGCTTCAGCCGAACCAATCGTGTTCGAGGGGGCATTCGGCCGGCCGCCGGAAGCGCTCGTCACTGGTCGACGGAAGTCACCGTCGACCACTATACTTGCGGTCGAAGCGCCTAAGGATACACATATGAAACTGAACAAACCGCACCGAATCCTTATATTTGTCGCCGCACTCGCGCTCATCGCGCCGGCCATCTTCGCGAACGAAATCGATCCCGATGAGGGGCGGGAGATCCTGGAGCGTATCGACTCGCTTGTCAGCTACGACGAGAGCGATTTTTCCGCCGAGTACACCGTGACTCAGGAACGTCCCGGTCAGGGGCAAAGTCGCACCAAGATGACGATGTTTCGCCGCGACCGGGAGAATCGTTACACAATACTGATAATGGAACCGGCCGCCGATAGGGGCAAAGGATACGTGCGCATCGGCGATAACCTGTGGCTCTATGACCCGGCTGATCAGCGTTTCACCCGCACCAGCGCGCGCGATCGTTTCGAAAACACGAACGCGCGGAACTCCGACTTCACCCAATCCACGCTCGCCGAGGACTACCGAATCGTCGGTCACGAGCGGGAGCAACTCGGTGTATACGATACCGATGTTTACGAGCTTGAGGCGATCACCGACGACGTTACCTACCCGAGAATGCGTATCTGGGTCGACCAGGATGGACTCGTTCGCAAGTTTGAAGATTACAGCCTTTCCGGACAGCACATGCGCAGCACCGCTATCCCCCGATATCGGCGGCTCGGCGATCAGTTCGTTGCCGTTCAGATCGTAATCCAGGACGAGCTGCGGGGGCG
>SLAN01000147.1 GCA_007126865.1 Spirochaetales bacterium
GGAGTCGCGCGCTCCGCCGGTCGCCGGGGTGGGTTCAGCGGGCGCCGCGGAGTCATGCGCCCCGCCGGCCGCCGTGCGCATGGAATCGGAGCGGGGTGCGGCGGCCGTGCGAATCCGGGCTGCGGCCGCCGTGCGAGCAAGCTCGGCCGCCACCGATGTCGCCCCCGCAGCCGGCGCGGAGGTCACATTCAGCCCCACGCCGATCAACGCGTGCGGCGGCTCGAGCCGCGTGAGAATACCGGCGATCTTCGCGTTGTCGCACATGCAGTCGTTCGGCCATTTGATACGCGGACCGGCGATACCGAACGATTCCAGCAGATCGCAGAGCGCCAGCCCGACTCGAAGCGGAAGCAGGGCGTCGACCCGCTCGGCGGCCACGATCATCGTGGCGAGCAGCGCGCTGCCGGGCTCATCGAACCACTCCCGACCGTGCGTACCTCGTCCGGCACTCTGATGAGCGGTCACAACCACGGCCCCGGCATCCGCCTCCCCCCGCGATATCAGGTCGGCGGCGACCTCCATCGTACTCCCGCATTCGGGCAGCGAGCAGAGCGTATGAAAGCACTCGCTATCGAGCGCGCGTCGGACGATGTCCACGAAGTCGGAGTATGTCGAACACACTTGAATAAGAAAAGGGTGATGATGGAAACTCGGTCGGGATGGGTGAACGCACGCGTTCGGACATCCGGGGAGTGCTCTTCGATCTCGACGGAACGCTCTACCTCGGCGATGAAGCGATAGCCGGTGCCCCCGATGCGGTGGAAGCCGCGCGCAGCCGCGGTATAGCCTGCCGCTTCGTGACGAACACCTCCACGAAGTCGGCACAGACGATCCTCGAGAAGATGCACGCGCTCGGGTTCGCGGCGGAGGCCCCGGAGATCTTCACCCCGTCGACCGCCTGCGTGTCCTTCCTGCGAGAGGCGGGAGCACCGAAGGTCATGCTCCTTCTCGAGCCGGATGCCGCCGAAGAGTTCGCCGAGTTCGAGCGGGATGAGGTCGCGCCGGACTATGTTGTCGTCGGCGACATCGGCGAGCGCTGGGATTACCACGTGCTGAACGGTGCGTTCCGGGCGGTTCAGAACGGAGCGCACCTCCTCGCCTATCACAAAAGCCGCTACTACCGCGGTGCCGGCGGTATCCGCCTCGATGCCGGACCGTTCGTCGCGGCGCTCGAATACGCCGCCGGTGTGGAGGCAACGGTTCTCGGTAAGCCGACGCAGACCTTCTTCTCGCTCGCGCTGCGAAGCCTCGATCTCCCGGCCGCCGCGGTGGCGATGGTCGGCGACGATGTTGAGAACGATGTCGGCGGCGCGCAGGCCGCCGGAATGATCGGCGTCCTCGTGAAAACCGGGAAGCACCGTGAAGAGGCGCTGCAACGCTCCGGCGTCGCGCCGGAGTTTGTGCTCGATTCCGTCGCCGGACTGCAGGCGCTGCTCACCGGCGCATCGGTGTGATTCGACCGGCATGTCCGCACCACGGACCATGCGGACCACGTCCGGGGCAAACGCCGCCGTCGCTACCGCCGCCAACCGCTCACAGCCGAATATATGCACAAAAAGGCGCGTACGGCTTGCGAAAAACGCAAAAAGACTGTAAATTTATGCATTCCATGGTGAAAGAACGAACTCGGCGCCTCCGAACAATCAAGCGGATCATCAAGGAGCGGCGAATCGACAGTCAGGAAACGCTGCTCGCGCATCTGCAGAGCGAGGGTTTTGTAGTAACACAGGCGACGCTCTCTCGCGACTTGAAGCTCCTGAAGGTAAGCAAGGTTTCCCAGGGCGAGGACGGCTACTTCTATAGCCTGCCTACCGAAGAGCAACGGCGCGAGCAGGAGCAGAACTACGTGAACGACTTCCTCCGCGGCTACGTGAGCCTGGACTACAGCGGCAACCTCTGTGTTATCCGCACGCTCACCGGACACGCCGATTCGGTCGCCATCGCGCTCGATTCGCTCGGGCTCGAGGACGTGGTCGGTACGGTCGCCGGAGACGACACCGTGCTCGTCGTGCTGCGTGAAGGGTGCGAACGCACCGGCTGGCAGCGACGCCTCGGTGAGATCATCCCCGAACTGGAAGAGTAGCATGAAAGCAGCTGTGCTCGGGACCAGCGGCTACACCGGCCTCGTGTTGCTGCGGCTGCTGGTAGCCCATCCCCGCATTACCGACATTGTGGCCGTCTCCTCCTCGAACGCCGGTGTATCGGTCGACGATCTCGACCCGGGCCTCGGCGGCGACCCCGGCGCCGAGCGGAAACTGCGAATAACCGGCGGCAAGCTCGCGACCGTCGAACGGGCCGCCGAGCTCGAGCCGGAGGTGGTATTCGCCGCGCTCCCGCACCTGAAGAGCATCGAGCTGTGCGAGCCGTTCCTCGGCAATGCCGTGGTCATCGACCTGAGCGCGGACCTCAGACTCGCCGATCCGGCCGCCTTCCGGCGGGCATACGGGGTCGATCCGCCGCGCCCCGATCTTCTCGAGACGGCCGTGTACGGACTGAGCGAATGGGCCGGAACCGCGCTCGCATCGGCGGATATTATCGCCAATCCGGGCTGCTACCCGACCTGCACGACGCTGCCGCTCATTCCGCTGCTGCGTGACCGAATCGTCAAAGCGGACTTCTGGACGAACGCCCTCAGCGGTATTTCAGGCGCCGGCCGAAGCGCGAAGATCAACACGCTCTACAGCGAACGCACCGAGAACATGAACGCGTACAACCCCGGCACGCGCCATCGCCACGTGGAGGAGATGCTGCAGAATCTGGGGCGCTACGGCCGCCGGCGGTCGACAGAAAGTCCCGGCGCCGCCGGAGCAACCTCCGCCGGCGGCCGTGATGCGGCTGGTGACACGACGCGCGAGGCCGCCGGCGAGGCCCCGGCGGAGAGCGCGGCGGATGACATCACCCTCTTTTTCATTCCGCACCTCGTACCGGTGCGCCAGGGGATGTTCGTCTCCACGCGTGCCGAGCTCGCCGCCGGCGCCGGCGTCGATGACGTTCGCCGCTCGCTCGAGCGCGCCTACGAAAGCGCGCCGTTCGTCCACATCACCGGCGAACGCATCCCCGAAACGCGCCACGTGCGCGGCTCCAACCGCTGCGACATCGGCTGGCACGCCGAGGGGCGGCAGATCGCGCTCTTCTCGACCATCGACAACCTCTATAAGGGAGCGAGCGGCCAGGCGGTGCAGAACATGAATCTGCGCTTCGGCTTCGAGGAGACCGACGGGCTGGCGATCGGAGGCGAGTTTTGACGCGTGGTCATGCGCAGGGGGAACCCGATAGCGCACCGATCGTCGTCAAGCTCGGCGGGCGGGCGGCGGCCGAACGGGAGCTGCTTGCAACCCTCGGCGCCGAGCTCGGCGAGAGCTTCACCGGCCGCGCGGTGATCGTCCACGGCGGCGGTGCGGAGGCGAGCGCGTGGTGCGCGCGCGTCGGGCTCGAGCCGCGCTTTGTCGACGGGGTACGCATGACCACTCCGGAGGAGATGGAGATGGTGGAGATGGTACTCGCCGGCAAAATGAATACCGCCGTGGTGCGAACCCTCTCCGCCGCGGGGGCGAAGGCGGTCGGCCTGAGCCTCGCCGACGCGGCGCTCTGCACCGGCGAGCCGATCGCGGATCCGGCGGTCAACCGGACCGCTCGGCCCGGCGCGGTCGACGCGACGATCCTCGAGCATCTGCTCGCCGGCGGGTTCACGCCGGTGGTCAGCTCGATCGGAAGCTTCGCCGACGGCTCGGCGTGCAACATCAACGCCGACGATGCCGCCCTCGCCCTCGCGGTCGCACTCGGGGCGGCGAGCCTCATTTTCCTCTCCGATATTCCGGGCGTGCTCGAGGGGGAGGATGTGCACCGCGAGCTCGATCGAGCCGGTGTCGAGCGGCTGGTCGGCGCGGGGGTCATCGCCGGCGGCATGGTCGCGAAGACGCGCAGCGCGCTGCAGGCGGTCGCGGCGGGCGCCGGCAGCGTGGTCATCGGCGAGTACCGGCGCGGCGGCGACATCGCCGCGCTCGTCGAAGGGCGCGCGGGCACTGCGATCCGCTGAAGCCGGCGGCCGCCGCGCCCGGCGTCGAACGAACACGACAACGCACACAGCAAAAGCACAGTGAGGAGGCACATATGGAGATGAATAACGGTGAAGTTCACCAGCCGCCGTTCGCGCGCTGCTACGCATCGCAGCTGCTGCGGATCGACTCGGGACGCGGGGCGACCGTCCGCGACGCCGCCGGCCGCCGCTAC
>SLAN01000084.1 GCA_007126865.1 Spirochaetales bacterium
GGAGCGTGCGCCCGTTCGAAGCGATGAGCAGCCGATTCGAGACCGCCGCCCAGCTCACCGCCCTGCTCAGCTTCGCGGCGATCGGGAACAACGATCGTGTCGGGGCCCTGTTTTTCAGCGATCGGATCGAACACTGGACTTCGCCACTCAAGGGGCGAAAGCACGGCCTGCGCATCATTCAGGACATGCTCTCGGTGGAACCGGAAGGGCGCGGAAGCGATCTCGCGCTCGCACTGCGTACGGCCGGGGAGGCGCTGCCTCGCCGCGGAATCTGCGTGATTATCAGCGACTTCAAGACGAGCAACTACTACCGCGAGTTGCGGACCCTCGCTCGGCGACACGATACGCTGGCGATTCGCGTGGTCGATCCCATCGACATCGAGTTCCCCGAATCGGGGTTGATCCAGCTCGAGGACCCGGAAAGCGGACGTGAGATTCTGGCGCACGGCTCTCCCGGATACCGCAGGGATTATCACAGTTACTGGCAGATGCACCGGCGGCAGTGGCTTCGCGAGTGCGGCAGACGAGGTGTTTCGACCCTCGAAATCCGGACCGACGAGGATGCGGCGACCCATCTCATTCGGTACTTCAAACGCAGGAGGAAGCGGTGAGAAACGTGTACCGTGCAGGAATGGGAGGCACCCCCAACCGGTGGCGATGCGCTGCTGCACTCGCCGTCGTCCTCGCGCTGTTCGCCGTACCGGTGACGGCCAATGGCCCGGAGTTCGTCGTCATCGAATCGTCGATTACGCCGTCGTCCGTGTCCGTCGGCGATCGCGCTGAGTTGCGGGCGGTGATCCGCTCAAACGATCCCGACTCGATTCGCCTCCCTGCCGAACATCCGGGCGGGCAGTGGATCGAGATTCGCAGCATGCGCATGATCGAGCGTGGCGAGGACCGCGAAGTCCGTGTCGTATTCAGCCCGTTTCGAACCGGAACGCTCGCCCTCCCCGATATCGAGCTCGGCGCCGGAACGCTCTCCGGGGCGCGCGTTCGCGTCGATACTGTGTTGCCGGACGACGGCTCGGCAACCATCGAACCTGTCGAACCGCCGGCCTTCATGCCGGGATTTCAGATCATGGCGTTCGTGGTGTTCGTTTTCCTCATCGCCGCACCGTTTGTATTCTACCGAATTGCCGTCGTCGTTACGGCCCGAGCTCGCGTACTGGCGGCGAGGTACAGGGCGAATCGGCCGTACCGGAGAATGGTGCGAAGCATTCGGGAGCTGCGTACACTCTTCGATGATCTGGATGCGAAGAGCTTCTATATCCGTCTCGTAGACGAGTTGCGGGCGTACTTAACCGAACGTGTACACGGTGATTTCATGGTTGCTACGGTTACCGAGCTTCCCCACCTATTGGCGGAACGAATCGAGTCCGACGAGCAACGACGGCGGCTGCACGATCTCTTTCAACGCGCCGACCTGATCAAGTTCGCTTCCCGGAGGTCGAAAACTGAGCAGCGGCTGCGGGATCTCGAGACGGTAGTCAACCTGATCGCATACGTGGAAAACCGCAAGAGCGGCAGGGTCACCCGGCGGACGAGCAGACCGGTGCGGCGTCTTGCGCGGCGGGAGGCAGCGTAGGTCTATGTGGAGTATTCAGCGACCGGTACTGCTGCTCCTGCTCGTACTCATCCCGTTCGCCGTATACATGCGCCACTTCTGGCGGGAACGGGGAGGCCGCCTGCGGTTTCCGTTTCAGGTGTACGGCACGCGAGGGTTCGCGCCGGGCCTGACCTGGTACGCCGTGCTTCGCTTCATCTCCATAATCGCTTTCTGGACCGGAATCGCGCTGGTAGTGATTGCCGTTGCCGGACCGGCTCGGGTTCATCGCGAGCGCATTTATCTCGATCGCGGGATCGACATCATGATCGTGCTGGATGAGTCGCCGACCATGGCTGCGACCGACTTCGGTGGTGTGCGGCGCTACGACGGAGCGCGGCGGATCATCGCCGATTTCGTTCGCAATCGCCCCAACGATGCGATCGGGCTGGTCACGTTTGCGCGAGAGGCCGCGCTTCGCATGCCGCCGACAACCGACCACGACATGCTGCTCGATCGGATGAATGAGTTGCAGATCATGGAGCTCGGTGACGGAACCGCAATCGGAGATGGAATCGCCGTGGCTGCAATGCACCTTCGCGAGTCTCAGGCGCAGCAGCGTGTTCTCATTCTGCTCAGCGACGGGGTTAATAACACCGGGATTATCATGCCCGATGCGGCTGCCGAGTTAGCCGCCGACCTGGGTGTGCGGGTTTACACGATCGGAATCGGGACACAGACAGAAGTAGGGCTCGATTTCGTCGACCCGAATACCGGCCGCCGCTATCAGGCCCTTATGCAGGAAGGATTCGACGAGGATGAGCTGCGCGGTATTGCCGACGAGACAGGAGGGGTGTATTACCACGCGTCGAGCGAACGAACCCTCGGTCAGATTCTGGACAATATCGACACCCTCGAAAGCACGGAGCGGCGGAGCCGCATTTCGGTACGTCTGGAGCCGGTACACAACAACGTGCTCTGGATTGCGCTTATCCTTCTGTTGTTGGAGTTTCTCGTCCGCATCGCGATTCTGAGGGAGGTGCTATGAGCTTTCAGAATCCCGCGGTTCTGTGGGCCTTGCTCGGTATTCTCCCTCTGATGCTGCTTTCGGTACGCGGCTATCTGTTCGGGATTCGGGATGTGCGGCGTCTTATGGTCAACGTCGATCGCAGGGACCTCGAGAAGCTCATCACGGTGAAATGGGCGATATCCACGACCGCTTCAATACTGATGTTCGTCGCGCTCATATTTGCGCTTGCCGATCCGGTCTGGGGGGAGGAAAGTGAAGATGACGGCCGCGAGCAGCTGGATGTGGCGATTTCCTTCGATGTCAGCCGCAGCATGTATGCCGATGATGTCGATCCGACGCGACTCGAAGCTGCCCGGCAGGCGGTGGCCGCAATCATAGACAGCGTTCCCGGCGCTCGAATCAGCCTGACACTTTTCCGCGGCGGCTCTTCGAGGGTTCTTCCGATGACCGAAGACCGTGCGGCGTTCGACTACGCGATGAGCGTCGTCTCT
The DNA here is from genome assembly GCA_007126865.1 of Spirochaetales bacterium. GTDB lineage: Bacteria > Spirochaetota > Spirochaetia > DSM-27196 > SKKC01 > SLAN01. Next base: position 3,065 of record SLAN01000084.1, read on the forward strand.
CCCTCGATGATTACCACGCCGGGTACCGATATAGCTGCCGGCCTGCGAACCGCGCTGGACTCGCTGCCGTCCGGCAGCAATCGAAACCGGGCGATACTGCTTGTCTCCGACGGCGAGGTGCTGAGCGGAAACGATCTCGCGGCCGCCGAAGAGGCCGCAGCGCTGAATGTGCCGCTGTTCGTGATCGGGGTCGGAAGTCGTGAGGGGAGCAGGATTCGATTGCCCGATGGATCGCTTGTCGAGGATTCGGAGGGAAACGTGGTCGTTTCCCGTCTCGACGAGGAGCGACTCGAGCGAATAGCTTCACTGACCCGAGGCCGTTATGTGAATCTCTCGGATTCCGGAGCGATTTCTGCGATGGAGTCGGAATTGGCTGCTTACGAGGACGGGGCGGCCGGCTTTCGCGCGACCGAAGTCCGTCGCTATGGCCTCTTTGCAGCGTTTGCATTATGTTTCGCTGTGATACAATTACTTGCGAGGATCGTACGATGGCGCGATATGTTCTGATCGTGCTCGCGGTCGTTTTACTGCCCGGGTGCGATTTCGTGGAGCAGCATGGACGCCTGGCGTACGGGAACTTCGAGTTCAGTCAGGGCAGATTCGATCGGGCGCGTGAGCTGTATGAGGGCATACCGGTCAGTGACGAACCGGATGCCGGTGGGCTGCACGCGCTTCGCAGCTATAACCTCGGTACCGTGGACTACGCGGTAGGGGAAATTGAAGATGCGCTCCGGCGTTGGGAGGAAGCGACCGCATCCTCCGACGACGATGTGCGGTACCGTGCGAAGTTCAATACGGGAGTGCTGAACTACGAGCAGGGACGCTACGAAAGCGCGTATTACGCCTTTCGAGAAGCGTTGCTGGTACAACCGGAACGGGAGGGAGCCAAGGCGAATCTGGAGCTCGCGTTCGATCGATGGCAGCGTGCCGGGAGCGCGGAAGCCGCCGGCTCCGTGGCCCAACCCGGCGAGCGTGAGATAGAAGGCGATTTCGAGGACATTCTCGAGCAGCTTCGTGACCGCGAGCAGGAGCGGCGGCGGGTGCGCGATGAATACGTTCCTCCGGACGATGTCGACGACTGGTAGGAGTGCGCGATATGAGTGATTTCGGTGATATTCTGGAGCAGTGGGAACGCCGGATGCAGCAGAAGCGTGCGTCGGA
>SLAN01000134.1 GCA_007126865.1 Spirochaetales bacterium
TAGAGGAGCTGCTGCACCATCAGGGGACGCTCCAGTGGTACTACACGCTGTGGGGGCTGGTCTGTTTCGCGGCCGTAATTCTCATCTCCGTCCTCCTCGCGGGGCAGATATCGCGGCCGCTGCGTGCGCTTCGCGATTCGATGAAGGCGGTAGAACGTGGAGACTTCGATGTTCGCCTCGAGAATCGGTGGAATAACGAGATCGGCGCGCTCGCCCACGACTTCAATCTCATGCTCGAGACGATCGACGACCTCATGAGGCGCAACGAGTACGAGCAGGAGCAGAAGCGCATAAGCGAGCTCAAGGCGCTGCAGAACCAGATCACGCCGCATTTCCTCTATAACACCCTCGATTCGATCATATGGATGGCGGACGGCGGCCATAAGGACGATGTTATCGAAATGACCGCGGCACTCGCCCGTCTGCTCCGGCTGAGCATCCGAAAGGGCGATGAGCTGGTAACGGTCCGAAACGAAATCGAACACGTCTCGAGTTACCTGCAGATCCAGAGCATCCGCTACCGTGACACCCTCGAGTACTCGGTAGATGTCGCTCCGGGCGCCGGAGACTACCGCACGCTGAAGGTGATCCTGCAGCCACTCGTAGAGAACGCGATCTATCACGGTCTCCGAAAGCGCGCCGGATCCGGTCTGGTCCGGATTCGCTGCTTCTGCGACGAAGGCACACTCCTCTTCGAGGTGGAAGACGACGGTGTCGGGGTCGACCCGGACGCGGTGGAAGCGCTCCTGCAACCGGCGGCCGGCCCGGCGAACGGCAGTCCCGGAGCTCAACGGGAGACCGACGGTCCCGGCTCGGTGGGGATCCGGAACGTGCACGAGCGAATTCGCCTCTACTTCGGCGACCGGTTCGGCCTGTCGTTCGAACGTGCGGCCGCCGGCGGGACGATCGTTCGCGTATCCCAGCCGCTTATCCCGGTCCAAACGCATTCGCAGGAGGTGGTCAGATGAAGCAGACCTTTCGCCATCTCGCGCCGCTGGTCGCCGGCCTCGTGGTCGTGGCGGCGGTCATTGTGAGCCTGCTTGCGGTGTATCTCCCCCAGGACGACGATTTCCAGATAACGGTGGTGCTCAAATCGCTCGACGAGGAGATGGAGTTCTGGGAGATCGTGCGCGCCGGTATCCGCACCGCATCTCAGGAACACGAGGTCTCACCGGTAATCGTCGGGCCCTCACGGGAGCGAGAGATAAGCGAGCAGGTGCGCATTATGGAAGATGTCGTCGCCGATCGCCCCGACGGAATCATCCTCGCAGCGAGCGACTACGAGGCGCTCTCGCCGCTGGTCGACGAGGCGGTCGAGGCGGGGATCGAGGTGATCACCATAGACTCGGGGGTAGCAAGCGACGCGCCGGCCAGCTTCATCGCCACCGACAACCTCCAGGCCGGCGAGAAGGCGGGCCGGCGCATCGGCGAGCTCGTCGGTGACCGCGGGCGCATCGTGATCGTCAGCCATATAGAAGAGGTCGCGACCGCAATCGACCGCGAACGCGGAGTGTACCGTGGGTTCGAGGCGACGGCGCCCGGCGGAGAGGTCGTCGACACGGTGGTCACCGACAACGTGACCGAGGTTGCGTACGAGCAGACGCTGGAGTTGTTGCGGCAACACCCCTCCCTCGACGGAGTCGTTGCCCTGAACGAGAAGACGACGATCGGCGCCGCGCGCGCCCTTCGCGATGCGGGCGCCTACGAAGCCGTACGGCTGGTCGGCTTCGACCACTCGCAGGAAGAGATCGCACTGCTGGAAGAAGGTATCATCGATGCGCTCGTCGTCCAGAAGCCGTTCAACATGGGATATCTCGGTATCACCAATATGGTGAGCTCGCTCGAGGGTGAGACGGTGGACAGATTCATCGACACCGGTTCGGAGCTCATCGATCGCGATAACATGTACACGCCCGAGAATCAGCGCCTGCTCTTCCCGTTCGCCGAGAGCACCGCGAGCGTCCGCTGACCGAAGCGAGAGGTCCGGAGTATCTCGAACAAACTACGGAAGAATCTCCATTTACCGCCGCTGCGAGCGCTGCGAACATGGACACACCATGGACCGTGTGTTGACCATGACGGGGATCGACAAGAGCTTCAAAGGGGTGCACGCCCTGAAACGGGTCGATTTCGATCTCGAACCCGGGGAAGTGCACGCTCTCGTCGGTGAAAACGGTGCGGGAAAATCCACGCTCATGAAAGTGCTCACCGGTATCGAGGCACGTGACGCCGGTGAGATCGTCTACCTCGGTCTCCCGTTCAATCCGAAGGGGCCCGGTCACTCGCAGCGCCTGGGCATCGGTATGATCCATCAGGAGCTGAATCTGATGGACAACCTCACCGTGGCGCAGAATGTCTACATCGGACGCGAGGCGCCGGCCCTCGGCGGTCTGCTGGTCAGCGACCGCGCTCAGCGCGATAAGACCCGGGCGCTCTTCGACCGGTTGAACATCAACATCGATCCGGACACTCCCACCGGCAATCTCTCGGTCGGTAAACAGCAGATGGTCGAAATCGCCAAGGCGGTGTCGCACCGGCTGCGCATTCTGGTTCTCGATGAGCCGACCGCCGCCCTGACGAATCGTGAGATCGAGGAGCTCTTCAGGATCGTGCGCGACCTTTCGAGCCAGGGGGTGTCGATGATTCACATCTCCCACCGTCTCGACGAAATCTACGAGATCGCCGACCGGGTCACCGTCTTGCGCGACGGGCAGCGAATCGGCACGAGCCCGGTGGGGGAGGTAACCAGGAACGACATCATCGGCATGATGGTCGGCCGTACGATCTACGAACAGCCGAAGAGTGCAAGCACGGTGGAACCCGGCGCGAAGCCGGTACTGCGCGTACGCGAGTTGAACGCCGGCGCCCAGGTCAAGAACATCAACTTCGATCTCTACAAGGGAGAGATCCTCGGCTTCGCCGGTCTCATCGGGAGCGGACGAACGGAGACCGCTCGCGCGATCTTCGGGGCGGACAAGGTCGATACCGGATACATTGAAGTAAACGGCGAACGGGCGGAGATCAGATCGCCGCAGGACGCCGTGGAGCTCGGGATCGGGTACCTCTCGGAGGATCGCAAGCGTTTCGGGCTGTCGGTCAAGCTGTCGGTTGCCGACAACGCGGTCCTCGCCAGCTACGACAAGTTCAGCCGGGGACCGTTCATCGATTTCGGCAAGACGATAGAGACCACCGAACGGTTCGTCGAACGGCTTCAGATACGAACTCCGTCAGTGTACCAGATAACGCGCAACCTCTCCGGCGGAAACCAGCAGAAGCTCGTCATCGCGAAATGGCTCATCCATAACAGCGATATTCTCATTTTCGACGAACCGACGCGCGGCATCGACGTCGGGGCGAAAGGTGAGATCTACACTCTCATGAACGAGCTCGTCGCCGAAGGCAAGTCGATCATCATGATCTCCTCGGAGTTGCCCGAGATACTCCGCATGAGCGATCGGATAGCGGTCATGTGCGAGGGCCGGATTACCGGCGTTCTCGATATCGCCGACGCCACGCAGGAGAAGATCATGCACTACGCAACAATGCGAGAGACGGGGGTAACCGCAGATGTCGGATAAACAGCAGGCGATAACCGAACAGGAGTTAGCTCAGCGCGACCGGAGGCGGGAACAGCTTCTCCAGCGATTGCTCGCCCCGGCGGCACTACTGATTATCTATATCTTCTTCGGCATATTCGGCCGTAACTTCTTCTCGTATCCCGTACTCGTCAATATCATCGACTCCTCCTACTACATCGGGTTCATCGCCCTCGGTGTTACCTTCGTCATCATCGCCGGCGGCATAGATCTCTCGGTAGGCACGGTGATGATGTGTGCGGCGATCGTCGGCGGCACTGCATTCACCCAGTACGGCTGGTCGATGGAAGCGTCGCTGCTGCTCATCATCGCCGTGGCGATCGCATTCGGTTTCTTCAACGGGATTATCATCGCGTATTTCAACATGCCGCCGTTCATCGTGACGCTGGGAACGATGATGATCTCGATGGGCGTCGGCTCGATTGTCTCGGGCGTCCAGAGCGCAGCGTTTCCGAGCCGCGCGGCGGAAGGCGGCTGGTTCAAGCAGATCTTCAAGTTCATCAGCGAGGACCGCCAGATCATCCCGACCGGCGGTCTCATTCTGTTGGCGGTCGTCATCGTAGGACACATCATCCTCACCCGCACCAAAATGGGCCGCTATTTCTATGCGATGGGAAGCAATA
>SLAN01000219.1 GCA_007126865.1 Spirochaetales bacterium
CCCTACGCTTTCGACACTTTATCAGCGGTTCACTGGTGTTCGTCTCCATTGGCACCCACCTGACGAGGTCTTGCCTCGCCTTTTCCGTAACGCTCACTACCATGGCTTTTGTCCACAGCAGCTTACGGTGGTTTGAGGCCTCCACCTGTATGGCGGCTTCGAGGGGCCATCCCTCATCTTCGGCCAAGCATGACTTCGGGCTATACAACTGCCCTACGCCTTCTTGGCGCACAGTCATCTGCATATCTCACAAAGTGAAGCCCCCTCGCTTCGAGTTCTTTGTCCAACTCATTCAGCATGATGTTTGATAAGAGCGGACTGAGGTTTCCACCCTGCGGCGTGCCGACACTGCTTTTCTCCCGCCTGCCGCCTATCATCACTCCGCTAACCAAAAATCTTCTGATTAACGATATGACATCTCCATCACTCACTGTTCGGGAAATTATGTTCATAAGCCTGTCATGGTGGACTGTATCGAAAAACCTTTCAAGGTCAATGTCCACAATCCAGTCATAACTGTCATTCATAATTCCCAGGCTTCGCACAACCGCCATTTCACAGCTTCTTTTTGGTCTAAATCCATAACTTGAATTACTAAACTGTTCTTCGTATATTGGACTTAGCACTTGTGCTATCGCCTGTTGGACTACTCGGTCAACCACTGTGGGTATTCCCAGCTTACGCTTTTTGCCGTTCTCTTTCGGGATTTCAACTCTTAATACGGGTTGCGGAGTATATTTCCTTGCTCTGATTTCGCTCAAGATTTCTTCTTTGTGCGTTTTCAGATGCTCTTTCAGTTCGTTGATTGTTACTCCGTCAACTCCTGCTGCGCCTTTGTTTCTGTACACAGCAAGATACGCCGCATTAAGATTTTCACGGCTTAGGATTTCTTCGAAAAGCTCCATGCTCGTTTCTCCTTATCCTAATCGTAAACAGATGACCGCCTATTTTGAGTAACCCTCGCAGATACGCCGCTACTCTCCTCATTAACACATTCAGGCTCTTATCCGTTCCAAGTTTGGTAGTGAAACACTACGAATTGTTCGGTCCTTCTGCGAGTTTTCGCCTACTATGACCTCTGCTGACTTCTTGCGGTAAACCGTTTTCGACTATTAGAATTTCTTCTGATATCCGCAAGACCTCCCGGGGTAAGACACTTAACTTTCCTCTTTTACTCGCCTAATCTACTGCATAAGGTTACGCATATCTTTTGGACTTTAGCTTGTATGGTAGCCTCATCCGCTTATACTGCCTTAATATTAGGTTTCTGTTCGTCGAGCCAAGATTTTGTTCCACGCTTCCTTCACTTCCACCTCGCGATGGATAGCTTGCGCTTCCCTAATGGTTGGTCGATATGTACCCCCATAGCGGACTTCCACCGCCAAGTTAAGTGCCATGCCCGGCACACCATAAAAAAGAGGCGGTCTATGACAAGACCGCCTCTTTTTTGTCCATCGTCTTACCTCTGTTTTTTAAAGAGCATCTCTCTTTAGATAAGCTGTCATGCAGTGAATCGCACCCCAGCCTTTTTGCAGCTCGTCCACTTCCAAATCAATTACTTCCACTCCGGCCTTTTCCAGGTCCTCTTTGAACTTGGGGCTTCCGGCCGGCATAACAATTTTCCCGGGCTCAATTGCCACAAAGTTTATGGCTGATTTCGCATGTTCTTCCAAAAGGTTGCACTCCACAATTTTATAGCCCCTGTCCATCAAGAATACCACTGTTTCATGAGGGACTTTCCAGGGGAACACCACCGCTACATCTCGATCGGCGATGTTGATGTTGCCGTCAATGTGCACGCCTCCAAACCAAATCGGGATGCGCAGAATATGCTCCACGCCCATAGCCCGCAGCTCATGTTCCACCTGCTGCGCTCCTTCTTCGTTACAACGATTGCCGGTTCCCAGCAAAACTGCTTCTTTATCGATCCACATGAGACAGGCCCCTTCAAAAGTACCTTTGCCATTAATGGTCTTTATGATCGGGACACCTAATTTTGACAGCGCTTGAGCCACATATTTTTCTTCGCCGCGCCGAAATTTAGTTGACGGACGAGCAATGATGGCCCCCTCAGGGGTCATCTTCATCAAATCGTGAGTAAACAAGGAATTGGGATAAGCTCCTGTTTCCTCTACATAATGAACTTCCACTCCGTGATCGCGGTATACTTGGGCCATATGATCATGCTGATCCCTAGCCCGCCCCACATCCATGGGTGCCTTCCATCGATAGGTCTTATAGGTCTTCTCGATGTTTTCGATTTCGTGTCCGGGACGACACAATAAAACAGAACGCAGTTTTCCGATTTCAGAATCAATACCCCAGTCACCCCATAATTCTTTCATGTCGTCTTGAAACGGGGTTTCATCAGCAAACCATCTTTCTCCATGAGACTCAATTGCCATGCTTTCCACTCCTCTCAAAATGTAAAATATTCAGCCTAAGGCCTACTGTTATAGGTTTTCGTGGCTGAAGTTAAAATCCCTTCACTCTCTTTTTTTTAAGGCGGATGGGCCCTTTAAAAAATGTCTTCTGGACTAGGACGGAGCTCACAAATATGATAGACTGATACCATCACTAAAAAAGGAGACTCAATCGATGGAAACCATGGAACAATTAATCAATTCCCTTCCGCCGGACATGATCAAAAAACAAGGGAAAAAAGCTGTTCTTGTCTTGACCTCGGGAGAAGAAGAGGAATGTTTTTACCTGGGGCGCCACAAAGATGCCCACGTGATCAGTGCCGAGGCCTATGTTGCTTTAAAACCTTTTCGAGACATTCACCTTGTTCGGGATTCTGAAATCTCTGACATCAAATACAAGGAATAAGCTTTTTTTCCTAAGCGCTGTACATCTGGCTTTGAAGATATCCTGAAAACCACCCTGCCTTGAAGCAAAGGTAGTAATGAGATCCGTTTGCTATCCGATAAAAAACGCCGGAGAAGGAATTTCTTCTCCGGCATTTTTTTAAACCATGTTTTTGCCCAATGCAAACGCTTCATCCAGCGCTTCTTTATTTTTACTAACCTCTCCCTTTTCATGGGCCGTGACAACCATTTCACCCGACATCGGCATGCTTAGATAAGAAAAAGCATCCTGAAACATCCCCGTCGTGTGGCGCGCTGTTTTGGGGTTGGTATCCCCCATGGCGCAAATCAAAGCTGTCTTCTTGCCTTTCATCTTATCCCGATGTTTCCCCATAAGGGCATACCAGCGATCAAAAAACAGTTTTAACTGAGCCGACGGCCCCCACCAGTAGATGGGCGTTCCCAGCATAATTCCATCCGCCAGGAGAATTTTGGGATAAAGATCGATCATGTCGTCTTCTTGAGCACACCATTCCACCTCATCCCGTAAACAAGCTCCACATCCTTTGCAGGGCTTAATGTCAAGATCGTCTATAAATATTTTTTCTGTTTCTGCCCCGGCTTCTGCAGCTCCGCGCAAAGCCTCGTCCATTAACAGTTCCGTGTTTCCGCCTTTTCGCGGACTTCCGGTAGCAACCAAGATATTACTCACAGCGATTCCTCCCATAATACTTATTGTGTATATAATGTTTTCTTCATTTTTAAGACATTTCCTCCTGCGCCCGAGAGCCTTCCGGCAGGAGGAATATTAACGCGAAAAGAGAAGATTAAGTAGACTTGTCAAGGAGGAATTCATAATGAAACACCATGTTTTTGATCCCCACCCCCATTTTCAAGAGATGCTATCAGCACTCAACCGGCTGATTCTTTACTGAAACCTGCGAAAGGATCCCGTTGTTTTAAAGTTACACGAAGCGATCGACTCTTTTTTAAAAGACCGACTGGTCGTCGGAACCGGTGTATCTTTATACCATCAGTTCCTGGGAATGCTCGCCCAAAAAGCGGAATATTCCCGGGAATCGATCGTGGGCTGTGCCTGGCAGAATCATCTGGCCGATTTGATATTAGAAGATGAAAACCCTTTTACTTTAAAAACCGGCGGGCAGTCTTGGTCTTTTCTCAGTCCGGCACTTCAAGATGCCGCCCGAAATGACCTGCTTGCTCTTCAAACCCTCTATCATCTCGACCGGATATTGTTTCGCCAGGCCCTTCTTTGGGATATAGAGGACGAAATCCCCCCCGGCACAGTGGATCAGTGGCAGGATTTTGCCCCCTTCCCTCATGGCGAGGAATCATTTCAAGCCTC
>SLAN01000018.1 GCA_007126865.1 Spirochaetales bacterium
ATCGGCGAAGATGATGAAGCGGGTCGATCCGTCGATCGAGCTGTCCGCCGCCGGAGTGAACGACCTCGACTGGAATATCGAGCTGTTACGCCGCGCCGGGAAGTACCTCGACTGGATATCGATCCATGGCTACTGGGACATGCTGCACACTGTGCACCGCGATCCGGCTCCGTACGAGCAGTGCATGGTATACAGCACGCGCATCGGCGAGCGAATCGACGCGATCCGATACATCCTCGGTGCGCTGGGCTATCTCGGACGGATCCGGGTTGCGTTCGATGAGTGGAACCTTCGGGGGTGGCATCACCCCGCCGTCGATACCGGCCTCACCGCCGAGGAGTATCTGCTCCCACGCGATCGCAACGACGACAACGCCACCTATACGACCGCCGACGCGGTGTTCAGCGCGTGCTTTCTGAACGAGTGCCTGCGAAATGCCGACCTCATCGGAATGGCGAACTTCGCCCCGGTAGTCAACACGAGGGGCGCGATCTTCACCCATCCGGAGGGAATCGTGTTGCGGTCGACGTTTCACGTATTCGAGCAGTATTCATCCCGGCTCGGGGAAACCGTGGTCGACAGCTGGTCGCCGGAGATACCTTCCTTTCGGGTTGATGGATGGGACGGCGCGGCCGACATACCGGTGATCGATGCAGTCGCGACCGTCCATTCGGCGGCAGCGACAGGAGATCGCCGTACGGTCTCGATGGCAATCGTGAATCGCCACCCGGCCGAAACGGTCAACGTGGAGATCCGTGCCCCGGGGCGAACGCTCGAGTTCGTCGGGGCTTCGGCGATTACCGCTGCGAGCAAGGACTCCTTCAACGACATCGATCATCCGGATGATGTAACGGCACGCTCTGTCGAGTCGATGCAGAGCGATCGTGATCGAACGGTTTCCGTGGGGCTCGCTCCCCATTCGGTGACCGTGGTCGATATGAGTGCCGGTTCGTGACGCGGCCGAATTGGTTCTTTGTCGAGATATCGGTCGATGAAGTACACTACCGAGCAGTATTCGCGAGCTTACTCAGCTTACTCAATAGACAATCGCCATGGCAGGAATCAAAGATATCGCCGAGAAGGCAAATGTCTCGATCGGTACGGTCGATCGGGTAATTCACAAGCGGGGCCGGGTCGCGAAGGAGACGATCGAGCGGGTGAAGCGTGCGATGGAGGAGTTGAACTATCGCCCCGACATCCACGCGAGCAATCTTTCGAGTCGCCGCCGCTACCGTATTGCAGCCCTCATCCCGGAGCTCACCCAGGACAGCGGGTTCTGGAATGAGTCGGCCGAGGGCATCCGTTCCGCCGAATCGGAGCTGGAGCAACACCGCGTCGATATCGAGATCTACAACTACGACGAGTGGAATCTCGCTTCCTTCGGCGGTTCACTCGACCGTGCGCTCGACGATGAGGCGGATGGACTGCTCATCGCTCCATCTACACTCACCGACCGGAAGACGCTCTTTGAACGGATTCCCGGCGACGTTCCATACGTCATCTGCGACTCCTACATTCCGGATACGAATTGCATAACCTACGTCGGAGAGGACTCCTACCAGGCCGGTCGTACCGCCGGCAGGCTCATGGCCGATATGGTGCCGGACGGGCCGGTCCTCGCTCTGCGATCGCTTCCCGGCACCGATCACATCGGCCGCCGGGTGCAGGGATTTCTCGATGTAGTCTCCGAACGCAATCCGGTACGGCCGCTGAGCATCGATTTCGACAGCACGATGACCGATCGGCAAGTCGATGCGTTCGTCGGCAGGCTCCTGTTCGAGAATCCTGCTATTCGCGGAGTGTTCCTCTCGAACTCGCAGATGAACCGCATCGCGCCGGCAGTTCTGCGTCACATAAAGGGCGAGCGACCGCGTATGGTCGGTTTTGACCTCGTACCGGAGAACCGCGAACTGCTCCGCAGCGCGTCGATCGACTACCTGATCGGCCAGCGACCGGAAGAGCAGGCGTACCTCGGTATCCAGATCCTCTACCGGCACATCGCCATGCACCGACGTTTCCCGCCGGAGATCATCGTACCGATCGACATTATCTGCGCGGAGAACCTCGGCAACTACTCGACGCGCCTGGCGGTCGAGGAGTATGCGCTATCGGGCGGGAATAACGGGGACATCGAATGACCAGGCAGCCGGCGGCGTTCCGCCGGCTGCGAAGTAGTCATGCGATTCTCAGACAGGCATACCGTTCAGAATGACAACGAGAGGCCCGCGTACCCGCTGAAGCTGTTTATGATCGGAGGATCGAAGGTTTCTTCGATACCGCCGATCTCTTCTTCTTCTTCGAACGGTGAGGTGAACGTGCGGAAGTAGACGAGATCGAAAAGAACGTTCACCGGACCGAGGTCAACTGTGATGCCGGCGCCGGCAGCCGCGCCGAACAGCAGCGTATTGTCGGGGGTGAAGGTTCCCGAAGCAGAGTCGGTTTCCCCGTTGACTTCCAGTTCCAACTCATACATGCCGTCTCCGACTATGAGACTCATCTGGGGCCCGAGAAGCCCGTACACGGCGCCGAACCCCAATGGCAGTTTCGGCTTGAGGAACAGCGGAATATCGATCATGTCAAAATAATCGAGTGCAGTAAATTTCTCCGATTCTCCCTCGAACTCTCCTTCCGCCATGAAGCCGCCGCCACGGCGGGCGAATCCGATCTCGGGTTGAATGGAGAGGTTGGGCATGAGCCCGATCTCGAGAAACAGCGACCCCCCGAAGCCCACGTAGGGTTCGTTCCGAACATCAACTCCTTCGATATCGTCGAGGTCCGAAATGAAGTCATTCCAGTCACTTCCGCCGTACAGGCTGGCGACCGCACCGCCCTTCACCCCGACATTGATATCCTGCGCCGTGACGATACCCACGGCGAACATCGACAGAACCACAGCAGCGAACAAGACACGATACTTCATATCCACTCCTTGCTATGAATGTTCTGCAATTGTATCCGGTAACTGATTTGAAAGATAGTAAACTTTGAGGATGATGCTTTAGTTTTTTTGCGGGATTCGCGATGAAGGTCGCGATAGGAGCCGTGAAGCCTGACGGTGTGGCCACTCAGGCCGTGATTCATGCAGAAGATGCGGGAGTCGCCGTTCCCTTGATCTTCGTCGCCGGCGCCTCAGCGGTCGGCCGCGCAAGCTCGTCGTAGCGCCGGCCCGGCTCTCCGTGGTTGTCGAGAACTCCGTGCCAGTACCGCCCCGCGCCGATTCTCGGGCTTCGCCAGACAAAGTAGTTAATGCGTTCGGCGCCGCGGGCGATCGCCTGGTAGCTCCACAGGCGCATGCGTCCGGGCTCGAGGTTCGGATAGAACTGCTCCTAACCGCCGGGCCCCGATGCCTGGTCCAACACCCAGCACGGTTTCTGTCTCAGCCCGTACATCAGGTCGTGCGTTGTCGGGCGCTCTCCATCGTAACGCCGAATCACATCACTCTGTTCGCACAGGAACTCCACCTGCACGTCCGAACAGAAGCGGTAGAAGTCGAGTAGAAGTCCCGGGTTCTGGCCAAGTACCGCCGGACAGTCCGCCGTACCGCGTGGAAGCGAAATCTCGGAAAACCGGGCGTACTCCTGGCGCCAGAACACGCTGCCCCACACGTCGTTTAGTCTTTCGATTGACCCGGCATATCTTTCATCAAGCCAACGCCGAAACGCGGCTTCGCACTTCTCACGATAAAAAAGGGCGGTGCCGTGACAGCCGAGCTCGTTATCGATTTGTCATCCTACCACCGCCTCGTGCCGGGAGAAATGCCGCACGAAACGTTCGACGATCGTACCGGCGTTCCGAGAATCGTGCGTATCCCGTGCTCGGGGAGCAATCCTATAACGTCGTCAAGCCACTCGAATGAGTACTGGTCTTTCTTCGGCTCGAGCCGAGACCAGTCGAACTCCCCCATACGGACGAACCGGATACCGGCTTTCCGCATGAGTTTCGCGTCGGTGGCGTGTCGCATACGCGGCCAGAATTCGGGTCTGTAGGCTACGCCGTAGTCTATCGGAGTACTCGACTGGCCGCTTCTGGATTTTCCGTCTCCTTCTCGTGACACTCCTTCTCGTGAGACGGTACTTGACAAGTGGCAGCGTACGGTGCATGACTTGGAAGATCACTTTGAAATGCAAAGTAGCTTTGCGATGCAAATGCAGTTTGTAATACAA
>SLAN01000128.1 GCA_007126865.1 Spirochaetales bacterium
GAGCGGGGCAATCGTCGGCTTTGTCCACGCGCTCTTTTCCGTGCGCTACAAAGTCGACCAGGTGGTAAGCGGCACGGCTATCAACATTTTCGCGGTAGGATTCACGGTGTTCATGCTCCGTACGGTATTCGGCGTAGCGGGCACCTCGCCGGCGGTTCCGCGGATCCCCACCGTTGCCGTTCCCGGCTTGAGCCGGATCCCGGTGGTCGGAGAGATCATCGGGTTTCAGAACCCGATGGTATACATCGCACTTATTCTCGTCGTGCTCGTCCATATTTTTCTTTTTCATACGGTTTGGGGCCTTCGCCTTCGTGCGGTCGGGGAGCATCCGAAAGCGGCCGATACGGTCGGCATAAACGTGTTTCTCACTCGCTATCTCGCCGTCACGACCAGCGGCGCGCTGGCCGGGCTGGGTGGGGCGTATCTTGCCATTGCGCATCTGAGCCGGTTCGGCGACGGTATGACAGCCGGTCGAGGCTTTATCGCGCTCGCGGCGATGATATTCGGTAAGTGGACCCCGTTCGGAGCGCTCGGTGCAGCCATTCTGTTCGGATTCGCCGACGCGGTACAGATGCGCCTTCAGGAAGTGGGCATTCCCCGGCATTTCGTGCTCATGCTTCCGTACGTGCTGACGATGGTTGCCCTCGCCGGTTTCATAGGACGCGCGACACCGCCCAAGGCGATCGGAAAACCGTACGAGAAGGAATAGCACGCGATCGCCGGGATTCGATACGACGAAAAACGCTTGCCCCCCACACGCCGCTCGCCGTTACCTTCCCGCCGCAGGAAAGCGAACGCGAATCGTCGTGCCATCGACAGATTCCGCGAGCAGCTCTCCGTCAATCTGATCGACCAGGGCACGAACGATCTCGAAACCGAGTGAATCTGCATCAATCAGATCAAAATTGTCCGGCAACCCGACGCCGTCGTCCGCAACGGTCAGCTCGCAGCGTTCGGGGCTGAGACGCCGTATCGCTATGCAGATTTGACCCGCCGCCCGCTCGCGAAAGGCGTGTGTGAGCGCGTTGGCCAGAAGCTCATTCAATATCAGCCCACACGGCACCGCACGGGTAATATCGAGAGGGAGTGGCTCAAAGTCATAGTCGAGCTCAATGTTCTTGTCCGCCGCCCTGGTCTGGACGAGACGCCCCGCCATCGTTGCGATGTAGTCACCCATATCGACATCGACGAAGCTCCCGGACTGGTACAGCTTATCGTGGACGATAGCAATCGAGTGTATCCGTTCCACACTCTGGTGGAACGCTTCTCGTGCGCGTCGCTCGCTGCCGATCCGCGCGGCCTGTAGATTGAGCAGGCTGGTAACCACATTCAGATTGTTATTGACACGGTGATGGATCTCGCTCAGCAAAACCTGCTTCTCTCGCAGATCGCGGCGCATGCGCTCATCGGCACGCTTGCGTTCGGTGATGTCCCGGATGACGCTGATCACCCCGGCGCGCCAGCCGAGCTGCTCGTCGACTGGACGAACGCTGACAACGGCATCGATAATCCGGCCGTCCTTCTGCCGCATACGCAGCTCACCGCGAAACGTGTCACCCCGATCGAGTGCCTCCTGACTCTCACGCCCGAAGCGCTCGAAGCGTTCCCGGTCGACGTGCAGCAACTCGGTCGATCGCCCGATAAGCTCGTCGCGATCGTAGCCGAACACCTGTTCGGCCGCCGTATTACAGTCGAGAATGAGCCGATCATTCGGTCGAATTGTGAGTACCGCTTCGCCGATCGCCTGAAGTGTCGCGTGAAACAGGCGCTCGTACGAGCTCAACCGTTCTGCCAGCAGCTCGGCCCGAAGACTTCGATCCCCCCTTCGGGCAAGCCAGTACACGAGCAGCGCCGTTACCCCGACATAGAGAAGCCCCTTGGCCAGTTGCACGACCGCGTACGTCGCCCGCTCGGCAAAGAGCATCTCGACGAGCGGGTCGGTAGTGACGATCCAGATCGCGCCGAGCCCGGCATACGCGAGTGCTATGACAGCCGGCGTGTAACGAGCCCGGCGAACTCGAACCTCTCCGGTCCGCTGCGATGTATCGGACGACGAAAGCACCGACGTCCATAGCTCTTCCAAACCGCTCGCCACTGTAACACCCCCGCCGACAAGTTACTGACGCGGAAATCGTATCACGGTTTCCCGCATTCGGGGTGGCGATCCTCTATCACGGCGTACCGTTACCTCTCCGAGAATCTGTTCAACAAGCACCTGGATCAGCTGCATGCCGAACGATTCGCGCTGTTCGACATCCATCGATCGGGCCTCGGCGTCGCCGTTGTCAACGTACACTACCGTGATTTCGGCTTCATCGGCAGTTACGGAAATGCGAATCACCGGGTCCTCTACATCTATGAACGCATGTTTTATGGAATTGGTAATCAGCTCATTCAGGATGATGCCGAGTGGTGAGAGTACTTTCGGCGAGAGCTCCACCTCCGGAAGATCGAGCTCGGTTCGGACCTGTTTCAGATCCCGAAACAGTTCGACGATCTCCTCCACCAGAGGAGGCAGATACTCGCGGAGACTCAGACGGCGGCGAAGCTCGGAGCGATAGAGCCTGTCATAGAGCACCATCATACTCTGAACGCGTCCCGCGGCATCGCGGAGTACCTCGCTGCACTCCGGAGTATCGATCCGGCTCGATTGAAGATTGAGCAGACTGCCGATGGTACTCATATTGTTCTTGATGCGATGGTGAGTTTCGCGAAGGAGCAGCTCCTGTTCGCGAAGCAGGGACGCAACCCTCTGTTCGGATTCGATCCGTTCGGTCACATCACGAGCGACCATGAGCACCTGTCTCGGGCCGTCGGCCTCCCCCTCGGTCGGGGTCGTACGCGCCTCGAACCATCGGTGCCCGGCCGGAACATCGAGGGAAAACTCAACACGTTGCAGCGTGGAACTATCAATGCAACGGCGGATCGCATCGAGAATGAGATCGGCGACTTCCGCCGGAAGAGCCGATTGAAGATACGCTCCGCGCAGCTGGTCCGGATCGCGGTGTAACAGGTGGTGTTCGTGGGTCAGTATCTCGAGGACACGACCATTCTCATCTATTACGAAATTGAGATCGGGCATTGCCCGCACGAATGCGCGTAATCGGTTTTCGCGCTCTTTCAGCGCGGTGCGTGAGCGTTCAGCCTGGATTGCCAACGTCAGTGCATCTGCGATCTCCTGCAGCGTCGTGAT
Source organism: Spirochaetales bacterium (assembly GCA_007126865.1). Lineage (GTDB taxonomy): Bacteria > Spirochaetota > Spirochaetia > DSM-27196 > SKKC01 > SLAN01. The sequence continues at coordinate 3,194 of SLAN01000128.1, forward strand.
CTCATCGCTACTCCAGCGGTGCGGATGCGGCGAATCGAGACAAAGCAAACCTGCAAGGATGCTCGAATGAGTGACCGGAACGTCGAGCAACGCCCGCGTCTTCCCCGCTTTCATCGAATCAACGAGCGGTACCATGATCGGCTCCTGCTCTACATCGGACACAGCGAGTGGTGTACCGGAGCGTAGAGCACGCAGATAATCCGGTGCGTGCGTCAAGTCGGCCCGGAGTCCCCGGAGAGCCGGCATTCCGTGCGGCTCGACCGATGACAGCACCGCAAGCGTCCCGTTTTCATCGACGGTTGAGTAGGCGGATCGGAAATCGGGAAAATGGGAGCTGAGCTCTGCCACCGTATAGTCGATTATCTGTTGCAGAGATCGCCCCTCCAGAACGTTTCGCGCGATCTCTCCGATCCAATCGGCACGGAACTCTCGGTGACTTCTCCTCCCGGGTTCCGCTGACGCGTATCGTCGCGTCTCGTCGTTCACTTCGGATTTCGTGTCGTCCATTTCGTGTGTATACCGTCGCACCTCAGAGAGATTGACACCTGCCACCCAACAGCTATCGGTTAAGGTACCAGAACACGTATGCGGTCGGTCAACGACACTCCGCGGCGCTCGCCCGTATACGATCGCTCACCGAATCCGGACACATATGTGCATACCCCGTCGGACGCACGAATTGTTCCCCGGGGGGCACAGATTTGCTTGCCTTCCGGCAGTTCTGGGCCATAATAGAGACGAAAGTATCGATTGCCGATGCTTCAGGAGGCCAGTATGCAGAGTGCAGATGAAGTAAGGTCTCAGGTCGAGAAACTCATCGGGGAGGATCCGACGCTTACCGACCCAACAAAGATTTTTGCCCGAGTAGACAAGGTCGGCCCGGTGTTCAAGAAGCGGCTCCGAGTGACGGTCGAAGGGAAGGTCGCCAGCGAGCGGGAGAAGCAGAAGATCGAGCAGATAC
>SLAN01000021.1 GCA_007126865.1 Spirochaetales bacterium
GGCACGACCGCTGTTCGGGCGCCGGTGAACACAGGCCGGCCGAACTCCTTCGGCGAGTCGTCGCTCAGGCGCTCGATGTCGCGCGAGGAAAGCGACAGGCGGTACAGGTCGTTCCGCGCCGACCGCATGCCTCGATACGCGTAGCCGGCGAGCAGGACCGTGTCATCATCCTCGGAAATCTCGAATGCATCGACGGCGAGATCGTCGGGAGTCAACCGGATGGCTTCCCCCTCGCCGTCGGTGAGAAACAGGGCCGGCCGGCTATCGCTCACGAAACCGGCGCCGTTCGACCAGATCGGCACCTCGTTGATGAGCGTCAGCGATGCCTCCTTGCGCGCCTCGCGCTCTTCCTTGCTCGCGTCGTGCACGGTCGCGACGAAAACGACCCTGCGGTCGCCGAGCACGCGAAACTCGCTCACCGCGTACTCGACGCGGAAAGCGGGGGTCGCCTCGCCGCCGTGAATTCCGATACGGTAAAATTGGGCGAACTCCTCGCCATCCTCCCGCTTTTTCTGATCGTCGGGGTCGCGGTCGGAGATGAACAGCAGATGCCCGGCGTCCTCCCACGCGAATGCGGCGACCCGGCCGCAGGAGGTCAGCTGCTTGGCAACGGTAGCGGGGACTCGCGCAATGCCGGACGCCGAGGAGGCAGGCTCCACATCGGTCCCTGAAGCGCCCGCCAGTCCGGCCGGTGAGGCGCCTGCCTGCGAGGCGCCGGGCTCCACACCGGTCCCTGAAGCGCCCGACTCTGTAACGGCCCGGGCCGTAGCGCTCTCTCCCGGCTCTGCATCCGCCGGGGGTGCACCGATCTGCATCAACCACAGATCGCTCGCGTACCGGTTATCGTCGTAGTCGGCCGTGCGGCATCGAACGACGAGCGGGCGGGCGGCTCCGTCGGCGCGCACAGCGGCAGACGACGCTCGACCACCGCCTGCCCCGCCCGCGCTCCCGGATCGCGGACCGTCTCCGCCGCGTGAGGGGCCGAACTGCGGCTCGGAAAGAAAGCGGTATGAGAGAATATCTCGTAGCTGCACGAAGTTTCCCGGCTCTGTCGACATGTCTGTTTCGCTCCTGTGCGATGTTTCCGCGGCAGTATAGCGCACACTCCCGGTGCGGTTCGAGAGAGTGTGTCCGATACGGCGCTTCGGGCCTTGCTGCCCGGGATAGCTCCTCTCTACTATTACGGCGGCCGATCCCCGAGAGGATTCGACAACAAGGAGAACGGAAACACTATGCGCACGCAACCATCACGTCAGAATATTCCGGTTCGAGCCGGCAGGCGAGCGGCTGGCGGCGCCGTGGCGATATTGGCCGCCGTAGGATTGCTCTTTGCGACCGCTTGCGACGCGGACGGTAATCGGATGCGGGTTATCCTGGACACGGACGCCAACAATGAAATCGATGACCAGCACGCCATCGCATACACGCTCTTTAACGGCGATGTCTTCGAGGTGGAAGGCATTACCGTGAACGCGACCTGGGGAGGAGGCGACGTGCAGCAACACTACGACGAAGCCGAGCGCGTCGTGACCTTGTGTGGCCTTGAAGGCGTGATTGATGTCTACCTGGGGGCGGACGGAGAGTTCGAGGAGATCAGGCCCGACCTTGACGAGCCGGGTTTCGACGGTCATGAAGCGGTCGATTTCATCATCGAGCGCGCCCTGGCCGAGGACGAGCGCGAGCTCGTGTTGCTGCCGATCGGCAAACTGACCAACATTGCGCTGGCTCTCGAGAAAGAACCCGCCATTGCCGACAACATCCGCGTCGTCTGGCTCGGCTCCAACTATCCGCGCACCGGCGAATACAACAAGGAGAACGATCGCGGCGCTGCGCAGTACCTGTTGGATGCTGACGTACACTTCGAGATCGTCACTGTCCGCTACGGCAGGGCATCCGGAACAGATGCAGTCCGCGCTACGCTGGCGGACATCCGTGAGATCATGCCGGGTAAGGGACCGGAGATAGACGAGCCGGTTATCGGCCGGCACGGCGGCGAGCATACCACCTTCGGCGACTACTCCGTCACTCTCTTCGAGAATTACGAGATGGCCGGCGATCCTCCCGCGCGACCGCTTTTCGATATGGCGGCGGTCGCGATCGTGAAGAACCCGGATTGGGCGCAGTCCACCACCATTCCCGCGCCCGTACTGCGGGATCTGGAGGATGGCGGCTGGTCGGAGCGTCCGGACAATCCGCGGGAAATCATCGTGTGGGAACACTTTGATCGCGATGCCATCATGGCCGACTTCTACGACCGGATGGAGAACTACGTGCTTCCGGGAGGCGGCGAGTAGTCAGGTCGGCGCCGGTGTCGGTCCGCGCTCGGGAGTACCGCGAACGGTCGCGACAGCGGGTCTTCAGCCGCGGTGCTGATGTGCTATTATGCCGGTTGCCATGCGCATCACGTATCCGCTGCTGGGCGCTGTGCTCGCTACGATTGTTGTACAGATAGTGCTGCGCGTCGGCGGCGAAACTCCGCTTTCTCCGTGGATGCGCCAGTTCCTCCTCCTGATGGCGATCGTGGTTGCGGTCACAGCGGCGGCGTTGCTGATCAAGCGTTGGCGCAACTACATCATTCCGGTTGTGGCGTTTTTCGTCTGCATTGCCAGCGTGCCGTTCGGGGACGAGCTCGACATCAGGCTTACACTGTTATTCTACCTGGGGATCGTCGCGACGACGAGCGGAAGTATCGCGATGGTTTCGGGAGTCATGGCGTTTCACACCGTGTGGATCGTCGGGATGATGCACGTTATCACCCCGTTTTCGGACGCGCCGGCGCAGACAGGAATCGCGACCGTCTTCGTCCTGTCGGTCTGGAGTGCGATTATTGCCGTTTTTGCGGGAAGAGAGATAAACAACTCGAGGCTCCGCGAGGAACTCGAGCGGCAGGCGAAAGACCTCGAAGGCAGTGTGAATGAGCTCTCCGAGGCGAATATCGGGTACAGCGATTATGCGAAGCTCGCTCGTCATCAGGCGTTACTGGAAGAACGCAATCGCATTACGCGAGAGATCCACGACGATATCGGCTACACCCTTACCAATATTACAATGCTGAGTGAAGCTGCCATATCCGGTCTATCCTCCGAGGAAGAGAAGACGCGGGAGACGGTCGAGGCGATCAGGCATCAAGCACAGACCGGGCTGTATGAGACGCGACGAGTGCTGAGACTGCTGCGAGCGGCGGAGAAGGGGCTGCCGCGCGGTATCGATGCCCTTTCGGAGCTGTTAAGAATCTACGAGCGGGCAACGGGAGTCAGCGTTGAGTTCGAGCTGCTCGCACGCCGGAAACGCGTTGAGGATGCGACAGTGTTTCTCACCATTTACCACTTCGTACAGGAGTGTCTCACGAATGCCTTCAGGCACGGGCAGGCGAGCCGGGTGTCGATTCGGTTCCTGGAGGATTGCGATTGGTTGTTCGTGACGGTACGGGACAACGGCATCGGTGCGGTGACGGTGGAGGAAGGGATTGGAATCCAGGGTATGAAAGAGCGCGTGTCTGCAATCGGCGGTGAAGTTCGGTACGCTCAGGGGGACGGTTTTGTCATCACCGCGAAGGTTCCGTTGGTTTCCGCTCCCGATTCCGGAGATGCCTGCCCATGAAGACACGCGTGATACTGGTCGATGACCAGGTCCTCTTCGTACAGAGTCTTACCGAGGTTCTCCGCAATAAGGCTCCCGACATAGAGGTAGCCGGCGTCGGATATAACGGCATCGAGGCGGTCGAACTGGTACGTACTCACCGCCCCGACATCGTGCTCCTCGACGTGCGCATGCCCGAAATGAGTGGAGTCTCCGCCGTCCCTCTGATCCACGCGGACGTTCCCGAAACGAAAATAGTCATGCTCACCACCTATGACGACGACGAGTATGTGACCGAAGCGGTCAAGAGCGGGGCAATCGGGTATCTGCTCAAAGATATGCCCGCCGACGAGTTGATCGATGCGCTCAACGCCATACGGGCAGGTGCGTTTCTTCTGCCGGCGAACATCGCCCAGAAGGTCCTTCGACCCGCAACCGGCTCGGTATACCATGGCGGGTTCGAGGATTCCCGATTGCCCGCGTGGTACTATCAGCTCTCAGGCAAAGAACGCCGCATTCTTCGTCTGCTGGTAGAACGGTACAGCAATCGCGATATCGGAGA